>NZ_JACAOM010000050.1:0-63794 GCF_013386245.1 Pseudomonas sp. 21615526
CGGATATGTACACCACACCACACCACAACGCCCCCACCCCCTGTTGGCCCACCTCTTGCTAAAGAATCCCCACAGGTAGCCAACGGCGGTTGCCCCCTCCACGACAAAGACGTCGCACACCCGGTTTGCCCCAGCGAACCCGGTGGCGGCGTTTTTTCGTTTTGGCCCCATAGCCCGGGGCCGATGGGGCGGCCACAGCCGTTCCATCACCAGGCCTTCTCATAAGACCCCTTACCGCTGAGGTGCGTGATGAAATCAAGCTTCTGGAAATCCGGTCACACCCCGACCCTGTTCGCCGCGTTCCTGTATTTCGACCTGAGCTTCATGGTCTGGTACCTGTTGGGCCCATTGGCGGTACAAATCGCCGCCGACCTGCACCTCACCACCCAACAACGCGGCCTGGTGGTCGCCACCCCCATCCTGGCCGGCGCAGTGCTGCGGTTCCTGATGGGCATGCTCGCCGACAAACTTTCCCCCAAGACCGCCGGCCTGATCGGCCAGGTGATTGTCATCGGCGCCTTGTTCGTCGCCTGGAAACTCGGAATCCACAGCTACGAGCAAGCCCTGCTGCTGGGCATGTTCCTCGGCATGGCGGGAGCCTCGTTCGCCGTCGCCCTGCCCCTGGCGTCCCAGTGGTACCCCGCCGAGCACCAGGGCAAGGCCATGGGCATCGCCGGCGCCGGCAACTCCGGGACGGTGTTTGCGGCCCTGCTGGCACCGGTGCTCGCCGCCGCGTTTGGCTGGAGCAATGTGTTCGGCTTCGCACTGATCCCGCTGATCCTGACGCTGATCGTCTTCGCCTGGCTCGCCCGCAACGCCCCGCAACGACCCAAGGCCAAGTCCATGGCCGACTACTTCAAAGCCCTGGGCGACCGCGACAGTTGGTGGTTCATGTTCTTCTACAGTGTGACCTTCGGTGGTTTCATCGGCCTGGCCAGCGCCCTGCCCGGCTATTTCAACGACCAATACGGCCTGAGCCCGGTCACCGCCGGCTACTACACCGCCGCCTGCGTATTCGGCGGCAGCCTGATGCGGCCTCTGGGCGGCGCCCTGGCCGACCGTTTCGGCGGGATTCGCACCCTGCTCGGCATGTACGGCGTGGCAGCGATCTGCATCGCGGCGGTGGGGTTCAACCTGCCAAGCTCCTACGCAGCACTGGCGCTTTTTGTGTGCACCATGCTCGGTTTGGGTGCCGGTAACGGTGCAGTCTTCCAACTGGTGCCCCAACGCTTTCACCGCGAGATTGGTGTGATGACCGGCCTGATCGGCATGGCCGGCGGCATCGGCGGTTTCGCCCTGGCGGCGGGCATGGGCGCGATCAAGCAAAGCACCGGCAGCTATCAGTTGGCGCTGTGGTTGTTCGCCAGCCTGGGCGTGCTGGCCTGGTTCGGCCTGTACGGCGTCAAGCGTCGCTGGAGAACCACTTGGGGCTCGGCTGCGGTGACGGCTGCACGGGTCTGATGAGCCTGCAACTGAGCTTCGCGCAGGCCAGCGCCACCGGCCCGCGGCAGGAAAACCAGGACGCCTTGCGCCTGGTCACTCCCGCCCCGGAGCTGGCCGCCAGCAAAGGCTACTTGTGTGCCATCGCCGATGGCGTCAGCCAATGCGCCGATGGCGGACTGGCTGCACGCTCGACCTTGCAAGCGCTGGCCCTGGACTATTACGCCACGCCGCAAACCTGGGGCGTGGCCCAGGCCCTGGAACGCTTGCTGGTGGCCCAGAATCGCTGGCTGCAAGCCAACGGCGGCGGCCAGCCGTTGCTGACCACCCTCAGCGCCCTGGTGTTTCGCGGCCAGCGTTTCACCCTGGCCCATGTGGGTGATTGCCGGGTGTACCGCTGGCTCGATGGCCAGTTGCAGCGCCTGAGCCAGGAGCATGTGTGGGAGCAACCGGGCATGCAGCATGTGCTCAAGCGCGCCATGGGCCTGGATCAGCATCTGGTGCTGGATTTCCTCGACGGCGAGTTGCAGGCAGGCGAGTGTTTCCTGCTGCTCAGCGACGGCGTGTGGGCGACCCTGGATGACAACAACATCAGCGCAATCCTGCGGGAACAGTCGGACCTGGACCTCGCGGTAAACACCCTGGTCAGCGCCGCGCACCTGGCCGGTAGCCAGGACAACGCCAGCGCCCTGCTGGTCCGCGTCGACCAGCTTGGCGCCGCCACCCTCGGCGATGCGCTGGTGCAGTTGCAGCAATGGCCACTGCCGCCCCCTCTGAAACCCGGCCAGCGCTTCGAAGGCTGGCACGTAGAGTCGCTGTTGGGGCAAAGCCGCCAATCCTTGCTCTATCGGGTGCGCGATGCCCATCAACAGGCGTGGCTGCTGAAGACCTTGCCGCTCAGCCACGACGATGACGTGTTCGCCGCCCAGGCATTGCTGTCAGAGGAATGGTTCCTGCGCCGGGTCGCCGGCCGCGCGTTCCCTGAAGTCCATCCAGCCAGTGGCCGTCAGCATTTGTACTACGTGATGCGTGAATACTCCGGCCAAACCCTGGCCGAACTGTTCAAGCACCAGGGCCCATTGCCCCTGGCGCAGTGGCAAACCCTGGCCGAGCGCCTGTTGCGTGCCGTCGGGCTGCTGCACCGCCGGCAGATCCTGCACCGCGACATCAAGCCGGAAAACCTGCTGCTGGGAGAGGATGGCGAATTGCGTGTGCTGGACTTCGGCCTGGCCTACTGCCCCGGGCTCTCGGAGGATCGCGCGCACCTGTTGCCTGGCACGCCAAGCTTTATCGCCCCGGAAGCCTTCAACGGCGAACGCCCTACCCCGCAACAGGACTTGTATAGCGTCGGTGTGACCTTGTATTACCTGCTCACCGGGCATTACCCCTACGGCGAAATCGAAGCTTTCCAGCGTCCCAGGTTCACTACGCTTGTCGGCGCCAGCCGCTACCGCCCCGACCTGCCCGACTGGCTGCAACAGAGCCTGGAGCGCGCAGTCGCCGCGCAACCCGAGCAACGTTATGAAACTGCCGAGGAATGGTTGCTGGTACTGGAGCAGGCGGATCGCCGCGAGTTGAGCACGCGACCAAAACCGCTGCTGGAGCGCGAACCGCTGAAGGTCTGGCAAACGTTGGCCGTGCTGTCGTTGCTGATCAATCTGGTGCTGTTGTACTGGCTGTTGCACCACTAAGAGGCGAAATTTCTTGATACATCACCGCCTCACTTAACAAAACCGGCCAAAATCCTACTTGGCACAACCGCTGCATTAGCTTTCCCATCAACACACATATAGCCGCACCTTCAACGTCGAAGGTCGGGCTTCCCGAGAGAACGGGACCAGGACAAAGGCGTCCTCGCTACTTACGTAGCGGGGACGCCTTTTTTTGTTGCGCACGATTTGTCGAGCCACTGCGGAGAACGACATGAAGAAACTCAAACTGGTGATGATCGGCAACGGCATGGCCGGGGTTCGCACCCTTGAAGAATTGCTCAAGCTGAGCAGCGACCTGTACGACATCACCGTTTTCGGCGCCGAGCCCCACACCAATTACAACCGCATTTTGCTGTCGCCGGTGCTGGCCGGTGAGCAGACCTTCGAAGAGATCGTGCTCAATGATTTGAGCTGGTACCTCGATAACAACATCAAGCTGTTGCTTAACCGCAAAGTGGTGCAGATCGACCGGGTCAAACGCAAAGTCATCGCCGAAGACGGCAGCGAGGCCGAGTACGATCGCCTGCTGATCGCCACCGGCTCCACGCCGTTTATCCTGCCGATCCCGGGCAATACGTTGCAGGGTGTGATCGGCTACCGCGACATCGCCGACACCCAGGCCATGATCGACACCGCCAAGACCCACAAGCACGCGGTCGTCATCGGCGGCGGCCTGCTGGGCCTGGAGGCCGCCAACGGCCTGATGCTGCGTGGCATGCACGTGACCGTGGTGCATATCGGCGAGTGGCTGTTGGAACGGCAACTGGACAAGACCAGCGGCCAGTTGCTGCAAACCGAACTGGAAAGCCGTGGCCTGGTGTTTCGCTTGAAGGAGCAGACCGAGGCGCTGCATGACGCCGGCAACGGCCGCGTCGGCTCGGTGCAATTCAAGAATGGCGATGTGATCCCCGCCGACCTGGTGGTGATGGCTGCGGGCATCCGCCCCAACACCGAACTCGCGGAAAAATCCGGCATCCCGTGCAACCGCGGGATTCTGGTCAACGACACCCTGCAAACCTACGACCCGCGCATCTATGCCATCGGCGAATGCGCCAGCCATCGCGGGATCGCCTATGGCCTGGTGGCGCCGCTGTTCGAACAGGCCAAGGTCTGCGCCAACCACCTCGCCCAGCTGGGTTTCGCGCGTTACCAGGGTTCGGTGACCTCCACCAAATTGAAAGTCACGGGCATCGACCTGTTCTCCGCCGGGGATTTCATGGGTGGCGAAGGCACCGAAACCATCACCCTTTCCGACCCGATTGGCGGCGTCTACAAGAAGCTGGTGATCAAGGACGACATCCTCGTCGGCGCCTGCCTGTACGGCGATACGGCTGACGGCGGCTGGTATTTCCGGCAGATCCGTGAGAACCATGCCATTGGCGAGATCCGCGATCACCTGATGTTCGGTGAAAATGCTTTGGGCGATGTAGGCCACCAAGGCCAGGACAAAGCCATGAGCATGGCCGACACCGCCGAAGTCTGCGGCTGCAACGGCGTGTGCAAGGGCACCATCGTCAAGGCGATTCAGGAACACGGGCTGTTCAGCGTCGACGATGTGAAGAAGCACACCAAGGCTGCGAGTTCCTGCGGTTCCTGCGCCGGGCTGGTGGAACAGATCCTGATCAACACCGTGGGCGGCGCGGCGGACGTCAAACCGAAAAGCGAAAAAGCCATCTGCGGCTGCAGCGACCTCAACCACGGGCAAATCCGCCAGGCCATCCGCGACCAGCACCTGCTGACCATCGCCGGCACCATGAGCTACCTGAACTGGCGCACCCCGAACGGCTGTGCCACCTGCCGCCCGGCACTCAACTACTACCTGATCTCCACTTGGCCCGGCGAGGCAAAAGACGATCCGCAATCGCGCCTGATCAACGAACGCGCCCACGCCAATATTCAGAAAGACGGCACCTATTCGGTAGTCCCGCGGATGTGGGGTGGTGTGACCAATCCGTCGGAACTGCGGCGCATCGCTGATGTGGCCGACAAGTACAACGTGCCGATGGTCAAGGTCACCGGCGGGCAGCGCATCGATTTGCTCGGCATCAAGAAGCAGGACTTGCCCGGCGTATGGAAAGACCTCGATATGCCATCCGGCCACGCCTACGGCAAATCCATCCGCACCGTGAAGACCTGCGTCGGCAGCGAGTTCTGCCGCTTTGGTACGCAGAATTCCACACAGCTGGGGATTGAGCTGGAACATGACCTGTTCAATATGTGGTCGCCCCACAAGGTCAAGCTGGCAGTGTCCGGCTGCCCGCGCAACTGCTCGGAAGCGGGGATCAAGGACGTGGGAATCATCGGCGTCGATTCCGGCTGGGAGATGTACATCGGCGGTAACGGCGGGATCAAGACCGAGGTCGCCGAGTTCTTCGTCAAGCTGAAAACCGCCGAAGAAGTGCGCGAATACAACGGCGCTTTCCTACAGCTCTACCGGGAAGAAGCCTTCTACCTGGAGCGCACCGTGCACTACCTGCAACGGGTCGGCATGGAGCACATCAAGAAGGCTGTACTGGAAGACCCCGCGCGGCGCCAGGCGTTGAATGAACGCCTGCAATTCTCCCTGTCGTTCGAGCAGGACCCATGGAAAGAACGCCTGGAACAGCCGCTGCTGAAAAAGGAATTCGACACCATCCCCGTCAAACTGCTGGAGGTGCCGGCATGAACTGGCTGGATATCTGCGCCCTCGAAGAAATCAACGCCCTGGGCTCGCGCATCATCAGCGGGCCAAAAGGCGACATCGCGATTTTTCGTACCAGTGACGACGAGGTTTTCGCCCTCGACGACCGCTGCCCGCACAAGGGTGGCCCGCTGTCCCAAGGCTTGATCTACGGCAAGCGCGTGGCCTGCCCGCTGCACAACTGGCAGATCGACCTGGAGTCCGGGGAGGCCCAGGCACCGGACGTCGGCTGCGCCCATCACCACCCGGCCCGTGTGGAAAACGGCCGGGTGATGTTGGCCCTGCGGGACGCCGGTTGATGAACCGCCAGACCACCGCGTCCACCTGCTGCTACTGCGGGGTCGGTTGCGGCGTACTGATCGAGCATGATGGCTCGCAGATCCTCGGCGTCAGTGGCGATCCGAGTCATCCGGCCAACTTCGGAAAATTGTGCAGCAAGGGCTCCAGCCTGCACCTCACCGGAGACCTCGCGGCCCGCGCGTTGTACCCGGAACTGCGGCTGGGCAAAGGCCTGGCCCGCAGCCGCACCGACTGGGATACCGCCCTGGAGCACGCGGCGAACGTGTTTGCCGAAACCATCGCTGAACACGGGCCGGACAGCGTCGCGTTCTATATTTCCGGGCAGTTGCTGACCGAGGATTACTACAGCTTCAACAAACTGGCGCGGGCGCTGGTGGGCACCAACAACATCGACAGCAACTCGCGGCTGTGCATGTCTTCGGCGGTGGTCGGCTACAAGCGCAGCCTGGGGGCCGACGCGCCACCGTGCAGCTACGAGGACCTGGAGTCGAGCGACTGCGTGATGATCGTCGGCAGTAACATGGCCTACGCGCATCCGGTGTTGTTCCGACGCCTGGAGGAAGCCAAGGCCCGCCGGCCACAGATGAAAGTGCTGGTAATTGATCCCCGGCGCACCGACACCTGCGACTTGGCGGACCTGCATCTGGCGATTCTGCCGGGTACGGATGTCGCATTGTTCCATGGGATCCTGCACTTGCTGTTGTGGGAAGACTGGATCGACCGCGACTTTATCCAGGCCCATACCGACGGCCTGGTCGAACTCAAACGCCTGGTTCACGACTACACACCGCAAATGGTCACGCAGTTGTGCGGGATCAGTGTCGAGCAACTGCGTCTGTGTGCGGAATGGGTCGGCACCTCGGCGAGTTTTCTGTCGTTGTGGTGCATGGGGCTCAATCAGTCCACCGCCGGCAGCGCGAAGAACAGCGCCTTGATTAACCTGCATTTGGCGACCGGCACCATCGGCCGCCCTGGCTGCGGACCTTTCTCCCTGACGGGTCAGCCGAATGCCATGGGTGGGCGGGAAACCGGCAGTTTGTCGAATTTACTGCCTGGCCATCGTGAGGCTGCCAACCCCGAACATCGGGCAGAAGTAGCCGCGTATTGGGGGGTCGACCAACTGCCGGCCAGCACCGGGCTGACCGCCATCGAATTGTTTGAACAGATGCAGGCCGGCAAGATTAAGGCCTTGTGGATCGCGTGCACCAACCCCGCCCAATCCCTGCCCGACCAGAACACCGTGCGCCAGGCCCTGGAAGCGTGTCCGTTCGTGGTGCTACAGGAAGCCTTTCGTACAACCGAGACGGCGCGTTACGCCGACCTGTTGCTGCCAGCCGCGAGCTGGGGCGAGAAGGAAGGCACAGTGACCAACTCTGAGCGGCGCATTTCCCACGTTCGCCGAGCCATCGCCCCACCTGGGGAAGCGCGGCCGGACTGGGCAATCACCGTGGATTTCGCCCAACGCCTGGAGCAGCGTCTTTGTCCCGGAAAACCGGGGCTTTTTGCCTTTGAGCAACCGGCACAGATCTTTGATGAATACAAGCTGCTGACCCGTGGCCGGGACCTGGACCTGTCGGGTATCAGCCACGCGCTGCTGGACCGGATAGGCCCGCAGCAATGGCCATTCCCGGCCGATGCGGTGGGCGGAACACCAAGGCTGTACACCGACGGATTTTTCCCTACGGAGACTGGCCGCGCGCACTTTGTCGCCGACCCTTATCGCGCCGCCAAGGAGCAGCGTGACGCGCGCTTCCCACTCACCCTGATCACCGGCCGCCTGCGGGACCAATGGCATGGCATGAGCCGCACCGGCACCGCTGCGCAGCTGTTCGGCCATGTCAGTGAAGCAGTGCTCAGCCTGCACCCGGACGAACTGCGTCGCCATCGCTTGAAGGAAGGTGATCTGGTCAGCCTGAAAAGCCGGCGCGGCAGCGTGATTGTGGCCGTCGGCAGCGATGACAGCGTGCGTCCCGGCCAGGCTTTCCTGCCGATGCACTGGGGCGACCGTTTTCTTAAAGGCGGCGTAAATGCGCTGACCCAGCCGGCATTCGACCCGCTGTCCAAACAGCCGGAACTCAAGCACAGCGGCGTGCGCCTGGAGGCGGTGCGGCTGCCCTGGCACTTGTTTGCGCTGATTGAAGGCGATGTGCAGCAACACTTCGAAGCGTTGCGACCGCTGTGTGACGGCTTTGCCTACGTCAGCCTGAGCCTGACCGGACGCGAGCGGCCTGCCCTGCTGATTCGTGCGGCGCATCACGAGGCGCCCGCCCTTGAACTGCTCAAGCAGATCGACCAACTGCTGGGCCTCAACGACGGCCCCGTGATGGCGTACGACGACCCGCGGCGCTCCATTGGCAAGCGGGTAAAGATTGAAAAAGGCCGTATCACCGCGATCCGCCTGGCTGGCGAAACCCTGGCTCGCCACTGGCTGCAAAGCCTGTGGCTGGAAGGTCGCACCGATGAGCAGTTACGCCGCTGGTTGTTGGCGCCATTGAGTGCGCCACCGGGGGGCGGCTCAAGCAGCAACAAGACGCTGTGCAACTGCAAGAACGTCAGCGAAAGCGCGGTCTGCGCCGGCATTGCCCGGGGCCTGGACCTGAACGGGCTGAAGCAGGAACTGGGTTGCGGCACGCAATGCGGCTCCTGTGTGCCGGAAATCAAACGGTTATTGGCGAGTGGCAAGCAGCCAATCGCGATCAGAGTGTGAGGCAAGCATATGAGCGCAAAAGTCTGGCTGGTGGGCGCAGGCCCCGGCGATCCGGAACTGCTGACACTCAAGGCGGTGAGAGCCCTGCGGGAAGCCGATGTGGTGCTGATCGATGATCTGGTCAACCCGGCGCTGCTGGAGCATTGCCCCGCTGCACGGCTGATCACCGTGGGCAAACGCGGTGGCTGCCGTTCCACCCCACAGGCATTTATCCATCGCCTGATGTTGCGTTATGCCCGGCAGGGTAAGTGCGTGGTGCGGCTCAAGGGCGGCGACCCGTGCATTTTTGGTCGCGGCGGCGAAGAGGCGGCGTGGCTCAGGCAGCAAGGGGTGGAAGTGGAGTTGGTCAACGGCATTACGGCAGGGCTGGCCGGGGCAACGAACTGCGATATCTCGCTGACGTTGCGCGGTGTCAGCCGTGGCGTCACGTTGGTCACGGCCCATACCCAGGACGACAGCAGCCTCAATTGGCGGGCCCTGGCCGAGGGCGGCACGACGCTGGTGATCTATATGGGGGTGGCGAAACTGGGGGAAATCCGCCGGCAATTGCTGGAAGGTGGCATGAGCGATGACATGCCGGTGGCGATGATTGAAAACGCTTCACTGCCACAACAGCGCGAATGCCGCAGCAGCCTCGCCCGGATGCAGGATGATGCGCACGAATTCGCGCTCAAGAGCCCGGCTATCCTGGTGATTGGCCGGGTTGCGCAAGCGACGCAGGCGCTTGCGGCCCTGGCCAGCGCCACGGCCTGAGGCAAATTGCAGGCGAAAAAAAGCCCGGCCTAAGCCGGGCTTTTTTCTACAACTCAGTAATTACTGAGCTGCTTGTGCTTCTACCGAGGCTTCTACGCGACGGTTGATAGCACGGCCAGCTTCAGTTGCGTTGTCAGCAACTGGGCGGGATTTGCCATAACCAACCGAGCTTACACGGTTAGGAGCGATACCGTCTTTGACCAGGACTTGCTTAACAGCGTCAGCACGACGCTGGGACAGCTTCTGGTTGTAAGCGTCAGGACCGACGGAGTCAGTGTGACCTTCAACAACGGTGGTGGTTTGTGGGTACTGTTTCATGAAGTCAGCGAGGTTTTTCACGTCGCCGTAGCTGTTAGGCTTAACAACAGACTTGTCGAAGTCGAACTTCACGTCCAGCTCAACACGAACAACCTGAGCAACCGGAGCTTCTGGCTCTGGGGTTGGCTCTGGAGCTGGTGCTGGGGTAGGAGCTGGAGCAGTTTTGCCAGCGTTGCCGCCGAAGTTTACGCCCAGGCCAACCAGTGCGGAGTAGTCCCACTTGCCGTTGTCGATAGCGTAGTCAGCTTCAACACCAGCACGTGCGAACAGGTTGTCGGTGAAGTAGTACTTCACACCAGCGCCAGCGATAGCCAGGGTCGATTGATCGCGACCTTTGTGACCATCAGCTTCAACGTTGGTACGGCTCTGGTGGCCGAAACCGCCCTCTACGTATGGACGCAGGGAGTCGACGCCAGCTTGACCGAAGTGGTACTGGGCAGTAACGCTGCCGGTATCACCTTTGATCTTCTGGTTGCCAGTACCGTCGTTCGAACGGGTGTGGTTGGTAGTGTCGTAGTTCAGGTTGATCGACACGTCGTCGGTCAGGAAGTAACCGATGCTGGCGCCAGGATTGAAGCCGTCTTCGATATGTTTGACGCTATCGTTGAACTGCTTTTTGTAAAACAGCTGGCCTTCAACTGCGCCTTGGCCTTGTGCCAGAGCGCCGACAGAAGTGGCAGCAATAAGAGTACCAATGGCCAAGCCCAAGGTGTTTTTCAGTTTCATCCGTTAAATCCCCATCTGGTGATTGTAAAGCAGTCCCACATACCGGGGGACAACTCGGCGACAAGTCTAACAGAACTTGCCTACACGTAAGAGATATTTGCCACGCACTAAGTTTCAGTGCTGCCCGCAAATTTCTCACGTAATTTATCAAGAGCGCGTTTGTAACGCATTTTTGTAGCACTCAAACCCATATGCATGATGTCAGCGATCTCCTGAAACTCCAGCTCTGCGACAAATCGTAGCACCAGAATTTCCCGGTCAATCGGATTCACATGCACCAACCAGCGATCGAGTCCGCCCTTTTCTTCCGGGGTAGGCGCCTTTTCCTCAGACGCTTCCTCAAGGGGGTCCAGACTCAAAGCATCCATCAAGCGACGCTTTCGCCGTTCCTTCCGATACTGCGTGATGCACTCGTTGTACGTGATGCTATAGAGCCATGTCTTGAACTTCGATTTTCCCTCGAAGTTCTTCAGGCCGTATAGCACCTTGAGCATCACTTCCTGACAGACATCATCCGCATCTCTATCGTTCCCTAAATACCTTGAACAAACGTTGAACAGAGTGCGTTGATACCTGCGCATCAATTCTTCGTACGCGCGTGTTACGTGAAACAGCTCCGTGTGCGAGCGCGCGACCAACTCCTCATCAGAGAGCTCACGGGGGTCATAGCGCGTGGACAGCGTTTGGGCTTTATTCAAAACAAGTCGTGCCGACAGTCAGGTCAATGTCCGCCATGGCCTGGATACCCAGGTTTGCGGCGGCGTACATTAGCAGGATTCGCCGGGTTAGCGGCTAGTCACATGCTGTTCCAGCAGGATCCGGTTCGAAAGCGAAACCAGTTCGCCATCGTCCGTCAGCACTGTCGTCTTGACCGTGCCGATCTCCTCGATCTGCCCTTCGACCTCGCCCACACGCACTTGTTGCCCAACCTGATATAGCTCACGCACATAGATTCCCGCAAGAATCTGCCCGGCAATTTCCCGGCTTCCCAGTCCCATGGCCAGCGCAACGGCCAGACCAACGGTAATCAAAACAATCACAATCACATGGTTCAGCAGGTCGGTCTTGACCTCCAGCTGGCTGATCGCGACCGAAATACTGATGATAATCACCAGACCCTGGGCAATTCGCCCCAGGCCGCTGGCGTAATCCAGACCCACGCCTTCAGCCGCGCCACGCACCAGGCCATTGGCCAGTTGCGCCAGCAAAACCCCTACCAGCAACACCAGCGCGCCACCGAATACTTTCGGCAAATACAGCGCCAGCATGTCGAGCGTAGCTGAAACTCGCTCAAGTCCAAGGGATTCAGCCGCAGAAACCAGAAAAATCAGCAAAACAAACCAATAAACGATCTTGCCGATCAGTGTCGAGATCGGCACTTGCAACCCGGCACGCCCCAAAATCTTGGTCAGGCCGGTGCCACCCATCAATCGATCAAGACCCAGCTTAGCCAGCAATTTGGAAAGCAGGGTGTCGAGCAGCTTGGCCACGACAAAACCCAGCAGTACCACCACCAGTGCACCAAACAGGTTGGGAATGAAATTCGCCACCTTGGTCCACAACGCAGTCATTGCAGTTACCAGACTCTGGGTCCAGAGATCGAGTTCCATATTCATTCAGCCTTATCAGCAGTGCGAGCAAGAGGTTTACGACGGGAAACCGGTGAGACATGGGCCGAACCATTGTTCAAGGCCATCATCAACGCCGGCAACCAGCGGCCAAGCAGACCGAACAGATCCCCCGCCCCGACCTGGCGGTTGGCGGTTTTCAAGACGCGACCCAGGCAAGCATCGTCGTCCCGGTTGGACGGCGAGGCATTGAGCATGTCACGCAAAGACTGTTCGAACGGATCGTGCATAAAAAACCTCTCGCAAGTGATTTAAAAGACGAGGGTAAAATTCTTCGGGTCACATGACCTCTTTCCACGTTCAGGTCACATTCAGCTCAAACCCAACGTAACCGTCGAAACAACCACCATTGCCCGACCGCCACTGTGACCATCATCAGGCAGGCAATCAGGAACCCGTAAGGGCTGGAAGAGAACGGAATTCCGCCTACATTGATGCCCAGCAAACCGGTCAGGAAACTCATCGGCAGGAAGATCCCGGTGATGATCCCGAAGCGGTACATGGTGCGGTTCATGCGCAGGCTCAAACGCCGGTCTTCGGTCTCCAGCACAAGCCCCACGCGCTCCCGGGCCAGCTCAAGCTCTTCCAGGTAGCGGGTCAGGCTGTTGTTCAATTCGTTCCAGTAGTCAGCATCGTCGTCACAGAACCAGGGCAATTTGATCCGGGTCAACTGCGCGAAAATATCCCGCTGCGGCGACAGGAAACGTTTAAGCCCGGCGGCGCGCCGACGGATCTGCAAAACGCTGCCGTGCTCCGGAGTATACCGTTCGTCGGCATCCAGTTTTTCTTCTTCGATATCGACGATTTCGGACAAGTCGCTGACCAGATCCTGAACCTTGTTGGTCAGGTACTGCGCCATATACAGGACCAGTTCCGAGGAAGTCTTCGGCCCCTTGCCGTCTGCCAGTTGCACCAGCAACTCGTCGGTGGCGCGCAATGGGCGCAAACGCAGGGAAATCACCCGCGCTGCCGAGGCAAAGATCCGCACCGAGACCATGTCTTCCGGTTCGGCGCCGGGATTGAGGTTGACCCCGCGCAAAAACAGCAGCAGTTCGGCATCCGGCAGCGGCAACAGGCGTGGGCGAGTGTTCTCCTCCAGCAGCAGGTCACAGGCGAATTCGCTGAGGCCGCTGGATTTGCGCAACCAGGTCTGGGTCTGGGGATGGCTACGGTCCCAATGCAGCCACAGGCTTTCCTGAGGCTGCAGTTGCAGCTCATCAAGCTCTGTCCGGGCAATCGAACGCGCACCACCTTTACCGTCCAGCACCAGGGCATGCACCAGCCCCCACTGCGCGTTTTCTTCCTCGAACATCCTCACCCCTGTCGGCTACTGCTGTTTATTCAGGCATCTTCAGCGGGCTGGGGGAGACGATCACACCGTTATTGTCGGCGTACACGTACTCGCCCGGGCGGAAGGTCACGCCGGCGAAGGTCACCGCCACGTTCAAATCGCCAATACCGCGCTTATCAGTCTTCATCGGGTGGCTGGCCAGGGCCTGCACGCCCAGGTCGGTCTGGGCGATTACGTCGACATCGCGGATGCAGCCGTAGATCACCAGCCCTTCCCAGCCGTTTTTCGCGGCTTTCTCGGCGATCATGTCGCCCAGCAACGCGCGGCGCAGGGAACCCCCACCATCGACCACCAGCACCTTGCCGGCCCCATTGAGTTCGGCTTGTTCCTTGACCAGGGAATTGTCTTCAAAGCACTTGATGGTCACGATCTCGCCACCAAAGGAGTCCCGGCCGCCGAAATTGCTGAACATCGGCTCAACCACCTGCACCAGCTCCGGATAGGCGTCACACAGGTCGGGGGTAAGGTAATGGTTCATCGAGAAACTCCTGTAGGTGAAAGAAGGTGTCAAACATCCCACTGTTTACTTACATCTGGAAACGCTTTGCCGTGAAGGTTCTTTAATCCGGGCCGAATAGTCAGGCCCATCGGATAGCAACGCAAGACCCACTGCGCGACTGAATATGACCAGAACCACCCAACGCGTCATATCTTAGCCTCTACGGCAAACAAGCGAAACGCCCCTGATAGAGCATCGCGCTCAAACCGCTGCCAGTTCCTGCGCCTGCGCCCCCAGCAAAGGTGTAAGCGGATTTTTCAACCAGCGCGTCACCAGCGGCCACACTTCAGCCTGGGCGGCCTTGCTGACGAGCATCTCGACATGCCCGAAATCCCCGCTGAACCCTTGCTGGCGCCCCAGGCACAGGTATTGGCGATGCTCGGAGCCGACCTGCTCAAAGAGCTTGCGACAGGCCCAGTCCGGGTCCTGGTGATCGCCGGCGGCGCTCACCGCCAACAGCGGCACGTCAACCTCGGCCAGGCCTTTCCACCAATCCTGCTTACCTTCGCCAAAGCGGCCGAACAGCCCATTCCAGCGCATGGCTTCAATCAATACACCCGCCGGCTCGTCCTCCGGGCCGCGTTTCCACCGAGCGCCGGACAATTGGCCGAAACGTTTCAAGAGCAGGCGACCGGTCCACTCCACCGGTGGCAACTTCAACGGCCAATGCGTGCGACTGACCTGGCAGCCAAACAGCGCCACCGAGGCCACTGCCGGCGCGCCAAGGTGCTGCCCACCCAGGGCCGCAGCCAGGGTTGTGCCACCCAGGGAATGCCCGATCCAGTGGGGAATCTGCCCGCTTTGCTCACGCACGAAGGCGGCAATGGCCGGCAAGTCGTAGCGAGCATAGTCGGCGACACGATTCCTGGCGTAGTCCTGATTGCGCCGGGACAGCCCGTGACCGCGCATTTCCGGGATCCAGACGTCAAACCCTCCGCGCGCCAGGTAGGCGCCCAGGCCGATCCCCTTGGGCGAGTACCAGAAGCGGCGGTTGGAAAAACTGCCATGCAACAAAACCACCGGCACGCCCCGGTTTTCCGGGACGTCAGCCAGGCCGAGGCGGGTCACGGCCAGCTCGACGGTACCGTCAGGGCTGTTGCCGGGTTTCAGCCGATACACATCTTCACTCAGGTCGCCACGACGCTCAGCGCTGATCAAGGCGACGGGAAACAGGTTGCTGCTGCTTTGCATAATGCTCTTGCACAAAAAAGGGCGGCGTCCGGAAGGAGTTCCGCCCTGTACAGAATGAGAAATGCCGGCCAACCGCAAGGTTGACCGGCACTTTTGGGTGTTGCGTATTACGCCTGGGCTTGACCTTCAGCCAGGAAGAACCAGGTTTCCAGTACGGAATCGGGGTTCAGCGAGACGCTTTCGATGCCCTGCTCCATCAGCCACTTGGCCAGATCCGGGTGATCGGAAGGGCCCTGGCCGCAGATCCCGATGTACTTGCCGGCCTTGTTGCACGCCTGGATGGCGTTGGCCAGCAGCTTCTTGACCGCAGGGTTACGCTCGTCGAACAGGTGGGCGATGATCCCGGAGTCGCGGTCCAGGCCCAGGGTCAGCTGGGTCAGGTCGTTGGAACCGATGGAGAAGCCGTCGAAGAACTCCAGGAATTCTTCAGCCAGGATGGCATTGGATGGCAGCTCGCACATCATGATGACGCGCAGGCCGTTCTCGCCACGGGACAGGCCGTTTTCAGCCAGCAGGTCCACCACCTGGCTCGCTTCACCCAGGGTGCGCACGAACGGCACCATGATTTCGACGTTGGTCAGGCCCATCTCGTTGCGCACGCGCTTGAGGGCACGGCATTCCAGCTCGAAGCAGTCGCGGAAGGCTTCGCTGATGTAGCGCGAGGCGCCACGGAAGCCGAGCATCGGGTTTTCTTCTTCCGGCTCGTAAAGCTTGCCGCCGATCAGGTTGGCGTACTCGTTGGACTTGAAGTCCGACAGGCGCACGATGACCTTTTTCGGGTAGAACGCCGCTGCCAGGGTGCTGATGCCTTCCACCAGCTTCTCGACGTAAAAGCCCACCGGGTCGTTGTAGCCGGCGATGCGCTTGTCGACGCTTTCCCTGATGTCCGGCGGCAGGCCGTCGTAGTTCAGCAGGGCCTTGGGGTGCACACCGATCATGCGGTTGATGATGAACTCCAGGCGGGCCAGGCCCACACCGGCGTTCGGCAATTGCGCGAAATCGAAGGCGCGGTCCGGGTTGCCGACGTTCATCATGATCTTGAACGGCAGGTCGGGCATGGCGTCGATGGAGTTTTGCTTGATATCGAAGCCCAGCTCACCTTCGAAGATGAAGCCGGTGTCGCCTTCAGCGCAGGACACGGTTACGCCCTGGCCGTCTTTCAACAGTTGGGTGGCGTTACCGCAACCGACCACTGCCGGAATCCCCAGCTCGCGGGCGATGATCGCCGCGTGGCAGGTACGCCCGCCACGGTTGGTGACGATGGCGCTGGCGCGCTTCATCACCGGTTCCCAGTCCGGGTCGGTCATGTCGGAGACCAGCACGTCGCCTGGCTGGACCTTGTCCATCTCGGACACGTCCTTGATGATCCGCACCTTGCCGGCGCCGATGCGCTGGCCGATGGCACGGCCTTCCACCAGCACGGTGCCGGTTTCTTTCAACAGGTAGCGTTCCATGACGTTGGCCGAGGTGCGGCTCTTCACGGTCTCAGGGCGGGCCTGGACGATGTACAGCTTGCCGTCGTCGCCGTCCTTGGCCCATTCGATGTCCATCGGGCACTTGTAGTGCTTCTCGATGATCATCGCTTGTTTGGCCAGTTCGCTGACTTCGGCGTCGGTCAGGCAGAAACGCGCGCGTTCGGCCTTGTCGACATCAACGGTTTTCACCGAGCGACCGGCCTTGGCCTCGTCGCCGTAGATCATCTTGATCGCCTTGCTGCCCAGGTTGCGGCGCAGGATGGCCGGGCGGCCGGCTTCAAGGGTGTGTTTGTGGACGTAGAATTCGTCCGGGTTCACCGCGCCTTGTACGACGGTTTCGCCGAGGCCGTAGGCGCCGGTGATGAACACCACGTCGCGGAAGCCCGATTCGGTGTCCAGGGTGAACATCACGCCGGCGGTGCCGGTTTCCGAACGCACCATGCGCTGCACACCGGCAGACAGGGCCACCAGCTTGTGGTCGAAACCCTGGTGTACGCGGTAGGAAATAGCACGGTCGTTAAAGAGGGAGGCAAACACTTCCTTGGCTGCGCGGATCACGTTTTCCACGCCGCGGATGTTCAGGAAGGTTTCTTGCTGGCCGGCAAAGGAGGCGTCCGGCAGGTCTTCGGCGGTGGCCGAGGAGCGCACGGCGACAGCCATGTCGGGGTTACCGGCCGACAGCGTGGCAAACGCGGTGCGGATCTCGGCGTTGAGCTTCTCGGGGAATTCGGCTTCCATGATCCATTGACGGATCTGGGCGCCAGTCTTGGCCAGGGCGTTGACGTCATCGACGTCCAGCGCATCGAGGGCGGCATGGATCTGATCGTTGAGGCCGCTCAACTCGAGGAAATCACGGTAAGCCTGGGCAGTGGTGGCAAAACCACCTGGCACCGATACACCGGCACCCGCAAGATTACTGATCATCTCGCCCAGGGATGCGTTCTTGCCCCCTACGTGCTCTACATCATGGACGCCGAGCTTATCGAGGGAAACTACGTACTCTACCAAGGTGATCTCTCCACTTTCTGTGTTGGAAAAGCTCAGGACGCCGGCGGCTCAGTAGGAGCAGTTACCGGCGTTTGTGGCCTGGACCTGGAAAATAAGTGAGAATGCGGCCCACTGCGGGACGGCAAAATCGCGCCTATCATATCCAAGATTCGTCATCAGCTTAAGGCCCAAGGCTCAAATGAAACGATCTGCTTTCTTTATCTCCGACGGCACCGGCATTACAGCCGAAACCCTGGGTCAAAGCCTGCTGGCGCAGTTCGAAAACATTACCTTCAGCAAATTCACGCGACCCTATATCGATAGCGTGGATAAAGCGCGAGCCATGGTACAACAAATCAATCTGGCGGCCGAAAAAGACGGATTTCGTCCGATCATTTTCGACACCATCGTCAATCAGGACATTCGTGAGATCCTCGCCACCTCCAATGGTTTCATGATCGACATCTTCTCTACCTTCCTGGCGCCGCTGGAACAAGAGTTAAGTGAACATTCGTCATACTCTGTCGGAAAATCTCACTCCATTGGCCATAACTCCAACTATATGGAGCGGATCGAGGCGGTGAACTTCGCCCTCGACAACGACGACGGCGCCCGCACCCACTACTACGACAAGGCTGATTTGATCCTGGTGGGCGTATCCCGCTGCGGCAAGACGCCGACCTGCCTTTATATGGCCATGCAGTTCGGGATTCGCGCGGCCAACTACCCACTGACCGAAGACGACATGGAGCACCTGACGCTGCCGAGCGCCCTGCGCGCGCACCAGCACAAGCTGTTCGGGCTGACCATCGACCCGGACCGCCTGACGGCGATTCGCAACGAGCGCAAGCCCAATAGCCGTTACTCCAGCTATGCGCAGTGCGAATTTGAAGTGCGGGAGGTGGAAAATCTGTTCCGCCGGGAAAATATTGCGCACATCAATTCCACGCATTTTTCGGTGGAAGAGATTTCGGCGAAGATTCTGGTGGAGAAAGGGGTGGAGCGGCGGTTCAAGTAACTCCGCGCTCTGGCCAAGGTGCTTGTGTGGCGAGGGAGCTTCTGTGGCGAGGCAGCTTGCTCCCGCTCGACTGCGCAGCAGTCGTAAACCAGACGACGGGTATTTAGTGAATGGCTTTGGGGCTGCTTCGCAGCCCAGCGGGAGCAAGCTCCCTCGCCACAGGGGTCATATTCACAACAAGCTGTTGGGTTCACAGATGAAACCGCCCCCCGCCCTGCCCCAGCGCCGTCGCCAGCGCATCGAACCCATCCAGCAGCAACTGATCATCCCCCGACGTATTGCAGATGCTCGCCCGAATGAATTGCGGCACCGCCGTCTGCCCCACGGCAAACGCTTCGGCTGTCGCGATCAGGTAATTGTTCTGCTTTAACTCCGCCTCGATTTCCGACGCGCGCCATGGCTCCGGGACTTCGATCCAGAAGTGCGGGCTGTTCAGGTGAGTGCGGTACTCCAGCCCGATCAACAAACCTTCCACCAGTGCCTTGCGGCGGCTGATTTCCTGGATCTGCTGGTGCAACAGGTGTTCCGCCGTGCCGTTTTCGATCCACTGGGTCGCCAGTTCCAGGGTGACCGGCGTGGCCATCCAGCAGGTGGAACGCAAGGCCGCAGAAATCCGGCTGACCAGCGCCGGCGGTGCATGCACGTACCCAACCCGCAAGCCTGCCGATACCGCCTTGCTCAGGCTGCTGATCAGAATCGTACGCTCCGGGGCAAAATGACTCAGGGGCGGCGGACGGTCTTCCACCAGCACACCGTGGGCCTCGTCCTCAAGAATCAGCAGGTTGTGTTCTCGACAGACCTTCACCAATGCCTCACGGCGCGGGACCGATAGCACCGCTGTCGTAGGATTCTGGATGGTCGGCGTGCAGTACAACGCCGACACCCGGTGATTGCGGCAGACTTCATCCAGCGCCCCCGGCAGCAGCCCTTCTTCATCCATTTCCAGGCCGATCAGGCGAATGCCCAGCATGCGCGCGGCGGTGATCAACCCTGGATAGGTCAACTGTTCGGTCACCACCGTATCGCCGGCTCGCAACAGCGCCATCATTGCGCAGAGCAACCCATGCTGGCCGCCGTTCACGCAAATCACCTGCTCGGGAATCGGGTGGAAATCCCGCTGCACCAGCCACTGCGCACCCGCCGCCCGGTATCGCGGCAGCCCGGCATCCGGGGTGTAGGCACTGATGTCCTGCAAGAACTTGGCGTTGTTCGCCAGCGTCTGGAAGCTCTGGGCCAGGAACGTGGTCTCCTGCCCGGGGATGTGCATGTTGCGGCTCATATCAAAGTATTGCCGCGGCTCGTCGCTGAAGTTGCGAAAGCCTTCATCCCGCTGGCGCTCCATCCCACGCTTGCGTACGAAAGTGCCGTCGCCGACCCGCGCCACTACCAGCCCCAGGCGTTCCAGCTCACCGTAGGCGCGGCTGATGGTGCCAATGGTGACCCCCAGATTGTCGGAAAGCACCCGATGAGGCGGCAGTTTTCTTCCCGGTTCAATCAAGCCTTCAAGGATGCCTCGCTCCATGACATCGGACAGGCGCTTGTACTTCACGCCCTGCCCGTTGGAGAGTCCCTCTCGCATAATTGACACCATGTCAATATTTGTTTTGACAGCCATCATTCGCCCTAATAGTGTGCTTTTACGGGTTCAATCACCGAATCATGGCACTCAATATAGAGGTCAATTCGGTCTCATGGAAGCAATGTCACGATGCCAATGTCCGCCGTTCTCGAAAATGCTGAAAAAACAAAAACTCACAAGCAGTGGTTGGCCGGGCTGATTACCAGTGTGATGTTCCTGATCGTGTGTCTCAGCTGGGGCACTACCTGGCTGGGCATCAAGATCGCTGTGGAAAGCGTGCCACCGCTGACCTCCGCCGGGCTGCGGTTCCTGATCGCATTTCCGCTGTTCCTGTGTTTCGCCTGGGTGCGCCGCGAGCCGATCCTGTTTCCCCGGGAAAGCCGCTGGTTCTTCGTGTTTGTGACGCTGTCCTACTTCAGCATTCCGTATTACCTGCTCAACTACGGCGAGATGCATGTCTCGTCCGGCCTCACCGCGCTGCTGTTCAGCTGCATGCCGGTGTTTATCCTGATTTTCTCCGCGCTGTTCCTGCGCGAGCGCATCTACTTTTCCCAGGTGATCGGTATCGCCATCGGGTTCGGCAGCCTGTACATGATCATCAAGAGCCAGGGCCTGCACCTGGACCATGCCGAGTTCTTCGGCGTGCTGGCGATCCTGGCTGCGGCGATCATGCATGCCTTGTGCTACGTGATTACCAAGAAACAAGGCAGCGCCATCAGCGTGATCACCTACAACACCCTGCCCATCGGCATCGCCGGGTTGATGCTGTTTGTCGCCGGGCTGTGGTTTGAAACCCCGACCTTTGAAGACATCACCCTGCGTTCCTGGAGTGCGCTGTTCTACCTCGGGCTGGTGGCCTCGGTGGGCGGTTTTATCGTGTATTTCATGCTGCTAAAGCGCCTGAGCCCGATCATTTTGTCCTTCGTGTTCATCATCTTCCCGGTGTTCGCGGTGATCATCGGGGCCTGGTACGAGGGCGTGCAGATTTCCAGGGACCTGATGATGTATTCGGCGATCCTGCTGGCCGGCTTTGCCATCACCAAGCTGCCCATCGAAAAGCTCCTGGCGAAGAAAAACTGAGATGAAGGTCCTGAGCCCAAGCGCACTGGAGCAGATCTACTCCCACGCCGACCGCAGCTACCCCGAGGAATGCTGCGGTTTCGTTTTCGCCGATGGCAGCGTGTACCTGGGCAGCAACATCCAGAACGAGCTGCACAGCAAGAACCCGGATATGTATTCGCGCAGCGCCGCCAACGGCTACACCTTTTCGGTGGCCGACACGCTGATGATGAACAAGGCGTTTCGCAGTGATAACCCGGTGGTGGTGATCTACCACTCCCACCCTGACGTCGGCGCGTATTTCAGCGACGAAGACCAGGACAAGGCCCTCTTCATGGGCGAGCCGATCTACCCCGTAAGTTACCTGGTGGTGGATGTTCGCCAGGGCAAGACCCAAGGTTCCAAGCTGTTTGCCTGGGATGGCAAACACTTCGCCCAAAAACCCTTCAACGACCTGCAAACGGAGTTGTGCATGAACGCTGTCTCTTTCCCCGACATCCTGGTCCGCGTGGCCAAGCTGCCAGCATCGACCCTCGAGGGTGCCGGATCGACATTGCGCGAAGTCATTGAAAACCTTTGCATCGAGCACCCGCAATTGCGGGCGCACCTGCTCTACGAGAACAACCAGCTCAAGGAACACTTCCTGTTCACCGCCGAAGAGGAACTGATCGACGCCAACGACCGGTTGCCCGAAAAAGCCAAAATCGAAGTGTTGCTGGCCACTTCCGGCGGCATGGACGTCGACCAACTGAGCAACGAAGAAGTGCAGCGCTACGTGCGCCACATCACCCTGCCCGGCGTCGGCCGCGAAGGCCAGTTGAACCTGAAGAAAGCCCGCGTGCTGATCATCGGCACCGGCGGCCTCGGTTCGCCCATCAGTCTGTACCTGGCGGCAGCCGGCATCGGCACCCTGGGGCTGGTGGATTTCGACGTGGTGGAAAGCAGCAACCTGCAACGCCAGATCGTCCACGGCAACAGCACCTTGGGCCTGCCCAAGGTCGAGTCCGCCAAGCAGCGCTTGCAGGACCTCAACAGCCACATCCGGATCAACACCTACGACACCGCCTTCAACACCGACAACGCCCTGGAACTGGTGGGCGCCTATGACCTGGTGATCGACGGCACCGACAATTTCGAAACCCGCTACCTGGTCAACGACGCTTGCGTGCAGTTGGGCAAGCCGTTGGTGTACGGCGCCATCTACCGCTTCGACGGGCAGATCAGCGTGCTCAACTATAAAGGCGGGCCGTGCTATCGCTGCCTGTTTCCCCAGGCACCACCGGCGGAACTGGCGCCCAACTGCAGCGCCGGCGGGGTCATCGGCGTATTACCCGGGGTGGTCGGGATGATCCAGGCCACCGAGGCGATCAAGCTGCTGATCGGCATTGGCGAACCACTCTCGGGCCGGCTGATGCGCTTTGATGCGCTGGCGATGAAGTTCAGCGAGATCCGCTTCAAGCGCCGCGCCGACTGCCCTTGCTGCTCGGAACTGCGCCACAGCCAAACCATCGCCCCCGCCGTCTGCGCCGACGCCCTGCCAAGCCAACCTTCCCTGGCCGAAGAACGCTACATCAGGCCGCGGGTGCTCAAGCAACTGCTCGAGCAACACAGCAAGGCCGACGTACTGCTGGATGTGCGGGACGCCAGCGAGCTGGAAGTGTGCAAGTTGCCGGGGGTGGTGCACATCCCGCTGGCCGAGCTCGACGGGCAACTCGCCAACCTCAGCCGCGACAACACGCACTACCTCATCTGCTACGCCGGGACCCGCGCGGAGCAAGCCGCCAGCACCTTGCTGGCCGCCGGATTCGCCAACACCAAAGTACTGCAAGGTGGCATGAAACACTGGGTTCGCGACGTCGAACCCGACATGCCTTTGTACTGATCAGCGGCCATGGGCTCTTACTTGATGTTGCATAACTCGATACTCGACGCCATTGGCCAAACGCCCATCGTGCGCCTGGAACAGTTTTCCGAAGACCTCGGCATCGAGGTCTACGCCAAGCTGGAATCCCTCAACCCCGGCGGTAGCCACAAGGCACGCATCGCCCTGGGCATGATCCTCGACGCCGAGCGCCGGGGCATTCTGATTCGTGGCTCAGGGCAAACCATCATTGAGCCCAGCGGCGGCAACACCGGCATCGGCCTGGTGATGGCCGGTAACGTGCTGGGCTACAAAGTGGTGCTGGTGATCCCCGACAACTACAGCCCCGAGAAGCAGAAACTGCTGCGCCTGTACGGCGCCAGGGTGGTGCTGTCGGACAGCCGCCTGGGCAACAATTCCCACGGCGAAAAGTGCATGGAGCTGCAGCTGGAAAACCCCAGCTACGTGATGCTCAACCAGCAGCGCAACGGCGCCAACCCGCAGACCCACCGTGACACCACCGCCCGGGAAATCATCCGCGCCTTCGGCGAGCTGCGTGTGGACTACTTCGTCAGCGGCATCGGCACCGGGGGCCATATCACCGGCATCGGCGAAACCCTCAAGAGCACCTGGCCGGCGATCCGCGTGATGGGGGTGGAGCCGGAAGAGTGCGACCTGCTCAGCGACCGCCATGCGCCGCACCATATCCAGGGCCTGTCGATCGGCTTGATCCCGAGCATTCTCAACGTCGCGATCATTGACGGAATGCTCAAGGTGTCGCGCCAGGAATGCCTCGACATGATCAAACGCATCATGCGCACCGACGCCATCAGCCTCGGGCTGTCGTCGGCCGCCAACATGGTAGCCATCGCCAAGCTGGCGCCGGAGCTGCCCACCGACACCGTCGTGCTGACCATGGTCTACGACAGTGCCGACAGCTATCTGCCCTGTTTTGAATAACAACTATTGCGGGGGTGCCTCCATGGGGGGCTTTATCGACATGCAACAACTGCACGATGAGTTGCTCACCCACCTCATCACCACGCTTACGCCTGCGCAGCTGAAGCAGCTGGAGGCGCATCTCGCGCCGCTGATCCAGGCGGCGGCCCAGGCGGTGGCCGAAGACCTGATCGCCTATGCCTGGCGCGACCCGGCGTCCCGTGGGCGCGGAGAGCTGATCCTGGAGTCCTACGCCTCGTTCAAGGCCGTGCTGTATTACCGCCTGGCGCACCTGGTGTGGAATTTCCCGGACAAGAACAACGGCGTGTTTTCCGCCATCGCCCTGAAGCTGAGCAACCAGGGCAAGATCCTGTCCGGCGCCGAAATTCACCCCGCGGCGCGGATCGGCCGGCGCTTTGTGCTGGACCACGGTTACGGCACGGTCATCGGTGAAACCTGCGAGATCGGCAACGACTGCTACATCCTCTGCGGCGTGACTCTCGGCGCCCGGGGCATCGCCAACAACCCGGACGGCAAGCGCCACCCGCGGCTGGGCAACAACGTGGAAGTCGGCTCCGGCGCGCGGGTGCTCGGTTACGTGCTGATCGGTGACAACGTGTTCATCAGTCCGTCCTGCGTGATCACCCAGGACGTGCCGGCCGGCACCAAGGTCAAGGTGGTCAACCAGATCCAGTTGCAGAAAAACGATGAGTCGGACCACAGCAATTACCTCGGCGCGTTTGCCCTCGACGAACGCCTGCACGTGGTGGGCGAAGTCAACGCCAGCCACAAGGTGACGGTATTGGACGCTGACTTTCATCCCCTGCCCGGCCTGCTGCTGGAGCCGACAGTCAAGGAACGTCATCACCTGCAATTCCGCCTGCGGCACATCGAAACCAACGCCTACCCGCCGCGCCTGCCGCTGAACCTGAAAGTGACCGGGCCCGAATTTGAAATCACCCTGCTATCTCCTCCTGGCTTGAGCGCGATGGTTCGTCGCCTGCTGCAAGCCAGCCCACTGATCGTCGGAGGTTGAACATGTCCGTGCACACCATGGAAACCCTCGCGCTGTTCGACAGCGCGCCTTACCAGAATGCCTTCAGTGCGCGGGTGATTGCCGTCAGCGAACAGGGAATCGCCCTGGAGCACACGCTGTTCTACCCCACCGGCGGCGGCCAACCGGGGGACACCGGTCATTTCATCCTGCCCGACGGCAGCCGCGTCGACATCACCGGCACCGTGCGTGACCCGGTGCTGCGCTCGATCATCTGGCACCAGGTAGAACACTGCCCCGAGCAACTGGCCGCCGGGATGCAGGTAGACGCCAGCCTGGACTGGGAACGTCGCTACCAGCACATGAAAATGCACACCTGCCTGCACCTCCTGTGCTCGATCATCGACGCTCCGGTGACCGGTTGCAGCATCGGCGCCGACAAGGGCCGCCTGGATTTCGACCTGCCGGAAATGACCCTCGACAAAGAGACCATCACCCGTGACCTCAATGCCTTGATCGAACAGGCTCATGGGGTGAAAACCCTGTCCATGCCCGCCTCGGAGTATTCAACCCTGCTGCAGATCACTCGCACCCAGGCGGTGGCGCCACCGGTCATCCAGGGGGCAGTACGGGTGATTGAAATCGCCGGGATCGATATCCAGCCCTGCGGCGGCACCCATGTGACCAATACCGAGGAAATCGGCCGGGTGTTCTGCGAAAAAATCGAGAAGAAGAGCAAACACAATCGCAGGGTGATCCTGCGGTTTGAATAACCGCCGAGCGACGACCGGGGCGCCGACGCCCTAGTCGCCGTTCGTACAGGAAACTGACAGCAAATTTATGCGCTTGTAACATTCAGAAACGTACAATCCCGCCAGCAACGCCTCGTTGCCCCTGACTCGCGAAAACAGCGCCCGCCCTTCTCGGTGGGTCATTCGTGCAGCAGCTAAGCTCACTCCCATCACGCCCCTGAACCTGAACGCTGCAGGAATGACTGCCTATGAAAAGAGTGTTCCGTCACTACATCCCTGCATCCACATTGCGCTTGCTACCCAACCGCTGGGATTTGGTCGCCCTGCCCCTGGTGATCGGCTTTTTACTGTTTTTCTCCATCACTGCGCGGGAAACCTGGGCGCCTATCGCCACCCTGCAGAGTGAAGTGATCTCGCTGGACCCGGCCAACCTGCCGGAATACGCGATGCGCACCACGATGCGCATGCTGGCGGCGATGGTTGCAGCGCTGGTGTTCACCCTGTTGTACGGCACCCTGGCCGCCAAAAGCCGGCGCGCCGAGAAACTGCTGGTGCCCGTGCTCGACATCCTGCAATCAGTACCAGTGCTGGGTTACATCTCGTTCACAGTGACGTTCTTCCTGCTGCTGTTCCCCGGGCGTGTGCTCGGCGCGGAGTTCGCGGCCATCTTTGCGATTTTCACCAGCCAGGCCTGGAACATGACGTTCAGCTTCTACCAGTCGCTGCGCATGCTGCCCCATGACCTGGTGGAAGTGTCGACCAACCTGCGACTTTCCGGTTGGCAGCGGTTCTGGAAGCTCGACGTGCCCTTCGCCATGCCCGGGCTGGTGTGGAACATGATGATGAGCATGTCCGGCGGCTGGTTTTTCGTGGTCGCCTCCGAGGCCATTACCGTCGGTGACAAGACCATCACCTTGCCGGGCGTGGGCTCATACCTGGCCCTGGCGATTGCCCAGAAAGACCTGCACGCCGTGGGCTACGTGATCCTGGCGATGATTGTGGTCATCCTGATGTACGACCAGTTCCTGTTCCGCCCACTGGTGGCCTGGGCCGACAAGTTCCGCATGGAAACCACCGCCTCCCAGGGTGCCGCGCCGCAATCCTGGCTGCTGAACCTGATCCAGCGCACGCGCATCGTCCAGCGCATCCTGCGGCCTGTCACCCGCGCCATCAGCCGCATTGGCAACAAGCGCTTCAGCCTCGCGGGCGGTGCACTCAAGGCGCTGCCGGCAGAAACCCCGAAAGCGTCAAAAGTGATCGACTGGGTATGGGGCGCACTCATCGCGCTGCTGGCCGCTTATGCGCTGTACCACATCGTGCAGTACGTCGGCACCGAAGTGACCCTGGCCGAAGTCGGCCATGTATTCGTGCTAGGGCTGATCACGTTGTTGCGGGTGGTCGGCCTGATCCTGATCGCCTCGCTGATCTGGGTGCCGCTGGGCGTGATGATCGGCTTGCGCCCTGCGCTTGCGGAAAAAATCCAGCCGCTGGCGCAGTTCCTTGCGGCCTTCCCGGCGAACCTGCTGTTCCCGGTGTTCGTCATCGTGATCCTGCACTACAACCTCAACCCGGATATCTGGCTGAGCCCGCTGATTGTGCTGGGCACCCAGTGGTACATCCTGTTCAACGTGATCGCCGGAGCCAGCGCGTTCCCGAATGACTTCAAGGAAGCCGCCGCCAACTTCCGCATTCGCGGCTGGTTGTGGTGGCGCAAGGTGATGCTGCCGGGGATTTTCCCGTACTACGTCACCGGCGCCATTACCGCCTCGGGCGGTGCCTGGAACGCCAGTATCGTGTCCGAGTACGTGTCCTGGGGCCACGACAACGTGGTCGCCCACGGGCTGGGCGCCTACATCGCACAAACCACCGCGGCCGGCGACTTCCCGAAGATCGCTCTGGGCGTGGTGGTGATGTCGATCTTCGTGGTGGCGTTCAACCGCGCTGTGTGGCGGCCGATGTACGCCATGGCTGAAAACAAACTTCGTCTGAATTGATGGGACTCGCTGTGATGACTACCTATACCGAGCATGCCGCCGACACTCCGGAAATCTACTCGTTGAAAAACGTGAACCGGGTGTTCGGCAAAGGTAAAGACGAGCTGCAAGTCCTCAGCGGCGTGAACTTGAGCCTGCACGAAGGCGAGATTGTCGGCATGCTCGGCCGGTCCGGCTCGGGCAAGTCGACCTTGCTGCGCATCATCGCCGGGCTGATCCAGCCGTCGTCGGGCGAAGTGCGCTACAACGGCGCGCCACTCAACGGCCCGGCCGAAGGCGTGGCCATGGTGTTCCAGACCTTCGCACTGTTCCCGTGGCTGACCGTGCTGGAAAACG
Source organism: Pseudomonas sp. 21615526 (assembly GCF_013386245.1). NCBI lineage: Bacteria > Pseudomonadati > Pseudomonadota > Gammaproteobacteria > Pseudomonadales > Pseudomonadaceae > Pseudomonas > Pseudomonas sp. 21615526. The sequence continues at coordinate 28,300 of NZ_JACAOM010000050.1, forward strand.
TTGAAGCAGGCCTGCAAGCCTTGCAGGTCGAACGCAAGGAAACCCGCAGGCGCGCCCTGGCGGCCATCGACCTGATCGGCCTGGACGGTTTTGAAAACGCCTACCCGCGCGAACTGTCCGGCGGCATGCGCCAACGCGTGGGTTTCGCCCGCGGGCTGGTGGTGAACCCGACCCTGCTGCTGATGGACGAACCGTTCTCGGCGCTGGATGTACTCACCGCCGAAACCCTGCGCACCGACCTGCTGGATCTGTGGAGCGGCAAGCAACTGCCGATCAAGTCGATCCTGATCGTGACCCACAACATCGAAGAAGCGGTGCTGATGTGCGACCGCATCCTGGTGCTGTCGTCCAACCCTGGCCGGGTGGTGGCCGAGATCAAGGTGCCGTTTGCACACCCGCGCAACCGCCTGGACCCGACCTTCCGGCAAATGGTCGACGACATCTACGCCCTGATGACCGACCGCCGCAGCGCCGACGCGAGCAGAGGTTTGCCTGAGCTGAAAATGGGCAGCCTGTTGCCGGAAGTCTCCACCAACCTGATGGCTGGCCTGATCGAAACCCTGGCCGCCGAGCCCTACAATGGCCACGCCGGCCTGCCTACCGTGGCTGAACGGCGTTTGCTGGAAGTCGACGATCTGTTCCCGGTGGCGGAGATGCTTGAGCATTTGGGCTTCGCCGAACTCAAGGGTGCCGATATCACCCTGACCGATGCCGGCAAACTGTTCGCCGACTACGGCACCCAGGAGCGTAAAACCCTGTTCGCCGAACACTTGATCCGCCACGTGCCATTGGCCGCGCGCATTCACCAGGTGTTGCTTGAGCGCAGCGGCCACCGGGCGCCACGGGTGCGCTTCGAGCAGGAACTGGAAGACTCGATGACGGAAGCCTTTGTGGAGAAAACCCTGGAAAGCGTGGTGGCCTGGGGGCGGTATGCGGAGATCTTCTCCTATGACGACCATACCGAGACGTTCAGCCTGGATGATGTGGAAGGCAGCATGTAGGTTTAATGTGGGAGCGGGCTTGCTCGCGAATGCGGTGGATCAGCCATATATGTATTGGCTGACACTCCGCATTCGCGAGCAAGCCCGCTCCCACATTTGACCAGTGGTGTTCTTCAGATGACGAACAGGTCCACAAACCGGTTTACCGGAGTGGCCTCAAGCCGTGCCTGATCCTTGCACAGCGCAAAAATCTCGGCACTGCGCTGCGCGGTAAACCGGGTCGCCAGGTTGGCCTTGAACTTGTCTTCCAGCAACGGAATGCCATCCACCCGACGGCGACGGTGGCCAATCGGGTATTCCACGGCCACCTGTTCGGTGCTGGAACCATCCTTGAAGAACACCTGCACCGCATTGGCGATGGAGCGCTTGTCGGCCTCCAGGTATTCGCGGCTGTAGCGCGGCTCCTCGACGATGACCATCTTTTCGCGCAGCTCATCGATGATCGGATGGGCCGCGTGGAATTCATCTTCGTATTGCTCGGCCACCAGGTTGCCAAACGCCAGCGGTACAGCGGTCATGTACTGGAGGCAATGATCGCGGTCCGCCGCGTTGGCCAACTGCCCGACCTTGGAGATGATCCGGATCGCCGACTCGTGGGTGGTGATGACAATCCTGTCGATCTCATGCAGGCGGTGCTTCACCTGTGGGTGCAGGGTGACTGCTGCCTCGCAGGCGGTTTGTGCGTGGAACTCGGCGGGGAAGCTGATCTTGAACAGTACGTTCTCCATCACATACGTGCCGTAGGGCTGCGACAGGCTGAAGGCGCGCTTGTCTTCGGGCTTGAGCGCCAGGTCCTTGTTGGTGTGGCTGAACAGCACGTCATAGAAGCCCCACTGCGGCGCGCTCAACACACCGGGAATGCCCATCTCGTCGCGCATGGCGATATCCGCCAGGCGCACCCCGCGACTCGACGCGTCCCCCGCCGCCCACGACTTGCGCGAACCGGCGTTCGGCGCATGACGGTAAGTACGCAATGCCTGGCCATCGACAAACGCCTGGGACAGGGCCGACAGCAGTTGCTCACGGTTGGCGCCCATCAGCTTGGCGGTGACGGCGGTGGAGGCGACTTTCACCAGCAGCACGTGGTCAAGGCCGACACGGTTGAAGGAGTTTTCCAGGGCAATCACACCCTGGATTTCGTGGGCCATGATCATCGCCTCAAGCACTGCCCGCACGGTCAGCGGTGCGTCGCCGTTGGCCACGCGTTTTTGCGAGAGATGGTCGGCGACCGCGAGGATGCCACCGAGGTTATCGGAAGGGTGACCCCATTCGGCGGCAAGCCAGGTGTCGTTGTAGTCGAGCCAGCGCACGATGCAGCCGATGTCCCATGCGGCCTTGACCGGGTCCAGGCGGAACGAGGTGCCCGGCACCCGTGCGCCGAACGGCACCACCGTGCCTTCGACGATCGGCCCCAGGTGCTTGGTGCACTCCGGGAAACGCAGGGCCAGCAGGCCGCAACCGAGGGTATCCATCAGGCAGTTGCGGGCGGTGTCGAGGGCATCGCGGGATTCGATCCTGAAACTCAGTACGTAGTCGGCGATGTCCTGCAGGACCTGGTCGTAGTCGGGGCGGTTGTTCTGGTCGACGTTGGCGCTCATGGCAGTACTCCAAAGTGGGTTAGGTGTGGTCCATCCTCAGGGTCAGGGTGATCGTTCCCACGCTCTGCGTGGGAACGCCGCCTTGGACGCTCTGCGTCCCGTAAAAGGGTGACGCAGAGCGTCACGGGATGCATTCCCACGCAGAGCGTGGGAATGATCGGTTAGAAAGAGTCGCCGGGGACGCGTACGAACCCTTCCATCAACACTCGCGCACTGCGGCTCATGATGGCTTTTTTCACGACCCATTCACCGTCGACCTGGCTGGCCTCGGCGCCTACGCGCAACGTCCCGGAGGGATGCCCGAACCGCACTGCATTACGCTCCACGCCGCCCGCCGCCAAATTCACCAGCGTGCCGGAAATCGCCGCCGCCGTGCCAATCGCCACCGCCGCCGTGCCCATCATCGCGTGGTGCAACTTGCCCATGGACAGCGCCCGCACCAGCAGGTCGACATCACCCGCCCTGATCGCCTTGCCGCTGGACGCCACGTAGTCCGCAGGCCGCGCCACAAACGCCACCTTCGGCGTGTGCTGACGCTGGGCCGCTTCGTCCAGGTGTTTGATCAAGCCCATGCGCAGCGCACCATGGGCGCGGATGGTTTCAAACATCGCCAGGGCCTTGGGGTCGCCATTGATCGCGCCCTGCAACTCGGTGCCGGTGTAACCCAGGTCCTGGGCGTTGATGAAGATGGTGGGAATCCCGGCGTTGATCAGCGTCGCCTTGAATGTGCCGACACCCGGCACTTCCAGGTCATCCACCAGATTGCCGGTAGGGAACATCGAGCCACCGCCGCCCTCTTCTTCCGCCGCCGGGTCCATGAATTCCAACTGCACCTCGGCGGCCGGGAAGGTCACGCCGTCGAGTTCGAAGTCGCCGGTTTCCTGCACCGCACCGTCGGTGATCGGTACGTGAGCGATGATGGTCTTGGCGATATTCGCCTGCCACACCCGCACCACGGCCACGCCGTTGTGCGGAATGCGCGCGGCATCTACCAGGCCGGCGCTGATGGCGAACGAACCCACCGCCGCCGACAGGTTGCCGCAGTTGCCGCTCCAGTCCACGAACGGTTTGTCGATGGACACCTGGCCGAACAGGTAATCCACGTCGTGATCGGCGCGGGTGCTTTTGGCCAGGATCACGGTTTTGCTGGTGCTGGAAGTCGCGCCGCCCATGCCGTCGATTTGCTTGTCATACGGGTCGGGGCTGCCGATCACCCGCAACAACAACGCATCCCGCGCCGTGCCCGGCACCTGGGCCGACTCGGGCAAATCCTTGAGGCTGAAAAACACGCCTTTACTGGTGCCGCCACGCATGTAGGTGGCGGGAATCTTGATCTGCGGTACGTGTGCCATGGTGGTCCTCATGGGCCGGGGCGTTGACCCCGGCCGCAGTTATCAGGCAGTTACAGCCGATTCCAGGAAGTCCTGGGCAAAACGTTGCAACACGCCGCCCGCCTCGTAGATCGACACTTCTTCAGCCGTGTCCAGCCGGCAGGTCACCGGCACCTCGACACGCTCGCCGTTCTTGCGGTTGATCAGCAACGTCAGTTGCGCACGCGGGGTGCGTTCGCCGATCACGTCGTAGGTTTCCGTGCCGTCGATCTTCAGGGTCTTGCGGTCGGTGCCCGGCAGGAACTCCAGCGGCAGCACGCCCATGCCCACCAGGTTGGTGCGGTGGATGCGCTCGAAACCTTCGGCGGCAATCGCTTCAACACCGGCCAGGCGTACGCCCTTGGCCGCCCAGTCCCGGGACGAACCCTGGCCGTAGTCGGCGCCGGCAATGATGATCAGCGGCTGCTTGCGCTCCATGTAGGTTTCGATGGCTTCCCACATGCGCGTGACCTTGCCTTCCGGCTCCAGGCGCGCCAGCGAACCCTGTTTGACCTTGCCGTCTTCAACCACCATTTCATTGAACAGTTTCGGGTTGGCGAAGGTGGCGCGCTGCGCGGTCAAGTGGTCGCCACGATGGGTCGCGTAAGAGTTGAAGTCGACTTCCGGCAGGCCCATTTTCGCCAGGTATTCGCCGGCGGCGCTGCCCGGCATGATCGCGTTGGACGGCGACAGGTGATCGGTAGTGATGTTGTCCGGCAGCACCGCCAGCGGGCGCATGCCCTTGAGCGGACGTGCACCGGCCAGGGCACCTTCCCAGTACGGCGGGCGACGGATGTAGGTGCTCTGCGGGCGCCAGTCGTACAGCGGCGTGACCTTCGGGCCGGTGTCTTCGTGGATCGCGAACATCGGGATGTACACCTGGCGAAACTGCTCCGGCTTGACCGACGCCTTGACCACCGCGTCGATTTCTTCGTCGCTTGGCCAGATGTCCTTGAGGCGGATTTCCTTGCCGTTGGCGTCCAGGCCCAGCACGTCTTTTTCGATGTCGAAACGGATGGTGCCGGCAATCGCATAGGCCACCACCAGCGGCGGCGACGCGAGGAACGCTTGCTTGGCGTACGGGTGGATACGGCCGTCGAAGTTGCGGTTACCCGAAAGCACGGCGGTGGCGTACAGGTCGCGGTCGATGATCTCTTGCTGGATCACCGGGTCGAGTGCGCCGGACATGCCGTTGCAGGTGGTGCAGGCGAACGCCACGACACCAAAACCGAGTTGCTCCAGTTCGGTGGTCAGCCCGGCTTCGTCGAGGTACATCGCGACGGTTTTCGAACCCGGTGCCAGGGACGACTTGACCCACGGCTTGCGGGCCAGGCCGAGCTTGTTGGCATTGCGTGCCAGCAGGCCGGCGGCAATCACGTTGCGCGGGTTGCTGGTGTTGGTGCAACTGGTGATGGCCGCGATGATCACCGCGCCGTCGGGCATTTGCCCCGGCACGTCATCCCACTGGCCGGAGATGCCCTTGGCCGCCAGGTCGCTGGTGGCGACGCGGGCGTGGGGGTTGCTCGGGCCGGCCATGTTGCGCACCACCGAGGACAAATCGAAGCTCAGGCCACGCTCGTATTGCGCGCCCTTGAGGTCGTCCGCCCACAGGCCGGTGTGGCGAGCGTACTGCTCCACCAGGGTGACTTGCTCGTCTTCACGGCCGGTGAGCTTGAGGTAGGCGATGGTCTGTTGGTCGATGTAAAACATCGCGGCGGTGGCGCCATATTCCGGGGCCATGTTGGAGATGGTGGCACGGTCGCCCAGAGTCAGCGCCGAAGCACCTTCACCGAAGAACTCCAGCCACGCACCGACAACTTTCTGCTTGCGCAGGAACTCGGTCAGCGCCAGCACCATGTCGGTGGCGGTGATGCCCGGTTGCAGCTTGCCCGTCAGCTCCACGCCAACACTTTCCGGCAGGCGCATCCACGAAGCGCGGCCGAGCATCACGCTCTCTGCTTCAAGGCCGCCAACGCCGATGGCGATCACGCCCAAGGCATCAACGTGAGGCGTGTGGCTGTCGGTGCCGACGCAGGTATCCGGGAAGGCCACGCCGTCACGTACCTGGATCACCGGAGACATTTTCTCCAGGTTGATCTGGTGCATGATGCCGTTGCCCGGCGGGATCACGTCGACGTTCTTGAAAGCCTTTTTGGTCCACTCGATAAAGTGGAAACGGTCTTCGTTGCGACGGTCTTCGATGGCGCGATTTTTCTCGAACGCCTGCGGGTCAAAACCACCGGCTTCGACGGCCAGGGAGTGGTCGACGATCAGTTGGGTCGGCACCACCGGGTTGACCTGGGCCGGGTCACCGCCTTGCAGGGCGATGGCGTCGCGCAGGCCGGCAAGGTCCACCAGGGCGGTCTGGCCGAGGATGTCGTGGCATACCACGCGGGCCGGGAACCATGGGAAATCGAGGTCGCGCTTGCGTTCGATCAGTTGGCTCAAGGAGGCATTGAGGGTTGCGGGGTCGCAGCGACGCACCAGGTTTTCCGCGAGTACGCGGGAGGTGTACGGCAGTGTGGCGTAGGCGCCGGGGGTGATTGCATCGACCGCCGCGCGGGCGTCAAAGAAATCAAGGCGGCTGCCGGGGAGCGGTTTGCGGTGTTCAGTGTTCATCGTCAGGACTCGGTCACGGTAGTTGCAAAAGGAAGAACCGGTGCTGATCCAAGGTGGAATGCGATCAAAATGTGGGAGCGGGCTTGCTCGCGAAAGCGGTGTGTCATGCAACACACATGGCGACTGTCACACCGCCTTCGCGAGCAAGCCCGCTCCCACATTTTTGATCCGGTTTCACCCCAAGATCAGCGGTTTCTCCACTCAGCGACGTTCGATTGGCACGAACTTGCGCTGCTCAACGCCGATGTACTCGGCGCTCGGACGGATGATGCGGTTGTTGGCTCGCTGCTCGAACACGTGAGCTGCCCATCCTGTAAGCCGCGAGCAGACGAAAATCGGGGTGAACAGCTTCGTCGGGATGCCCATGAAGTGGTACGCCGAGGCATGGTAGAAGTCGGCGTTGGGGAACAGTTTCTTCTGCTCCCACATGGTCTTGTCGATGGCTTCGGAAACCGGGAACAGCACGGTGTCGCCCACTTCGTCCGCGAGTTTTTTCGACCAGGCCTTGATCACTTCATTACGCGGGTCGCTGTCTTTATAGATCGCGTGGCCAAAGCCCATGATCTTGTCCTTGCGCGCCAGCATGCCGAGGGTGCCTTCCACCGCTTCCTGGGCGGAAGAGAAACGCTCGATCATCTCCATCGCCGCTTCGTTGGCACCACCGTGCAACGGGCCACGCAGGGAGCCGATGGCGGCGGTGACGCAGGAATACAGGTCCGACAGGGTCGACGCACACACGCGGGCGGTGAAGGTCGAGGCGTTGAATTCGTGCTCGGCGTAGAGAATCAGCGACACGTTCATCACCTTGACGTGCAAGTCGCTGGGCTTCTTGTCGTGCAGCAGGTGCAGGAAGTGCCCGCCGATGGACGGCTCGTCGGTCACGCAGTTGATGCGCTGGCCGTCGTGGCTGAAGCGGTACCAGTAGCACATGATCGCCGGGAACGCGGCCAGCAGGCGGTCGGTCACGTCGCGCTGCACGGAGAAGTCTTTCTCCGGCTCGATGTTGCCCAGGAACGAGCAGCCGGTGCGCATCACGTCCATCGGGTGCGCGTCGGCGGGGATGCGTTCCAGCACTTCTTTCAGCGCCTGGGGCAGGTCGCGCAGTTTGCCGAGCTTGGCGGTGTAGGCGGCCAGTTCGGCTTTGGTCGGCAGTTCGCCGTAGAGCAGCAGGTAGGCGACTTCTTCAAACTGGGCATCGGCGGCGAGTTCGCGCACGTCGTAGCCGCGATAGGTCAAGCCGGCACCGGCCTGGCCCACGGTGGACAGTGCGGTTTGCCCGGCAACCTGGCCACGCAGGCCAGCTCCACTGAGTACTTTTGCTTCGGCCATGGTTATCTCCAATCTTGTAGTTATTAGTGAGGCGCTCGCGTTACTTCTTGGCGGCGAACAGCGCGTCGAGCTTCTGCTCGAAGGTGTGGTAGTCGATGCGATCGTAAAGCTCCATGCGGGTTTGCATGGTGTCGATCACGTTCTGCTGGGTGCCGTCGCGACGGATCGCGGTGTAGACGTTCTCGGCCGCCTTGTTCATGGCGCGGAAGGCCGAGAGCGGGTACAGGACGATGGAAACATCCGCAGATTTCAGTTGATCGACGGTATAGAGAGGTGTCGCACCGAATTCGGTGATGTTGGCCAGGATCGGTGCTTTCACCCGGGAGGCGAACAGCTTGTACATCTCAAGCTCAGTGATGGCTTCCGGGAAGACCATGTCGGCGCCGGCCTCGATGCAGGCGGCGGCACGTTCCAGGGCGGATTCCAAACCTTCCACGGCCAGTGCGTCGGTGCGGGCCATGATCACGAAACTGTCATCGGTACGCGCATCCACCGCAGCCTTGATGCGGTCGACCATTTCCTGCTGGGACACGATTTCTTTGTTCGGGCGATGGCCGCAACGCTTGGCGCCCACCTGGTCTTCGATATGGATCGCCGCCGCGCCGAACTTGATCATCGACTTGACGGTGCGCGCCACGTTGAACGCGGAGGAGCCGAAACCGGTGTCCACGTCCACCAGCAGCGGCAGGTCGCACACGTCGGTGATGCGGCGCACGTCCGTCAGCACGTCATCCAGGCCGGTGATGCCCAGGTCCGGCACACCGAGGGAGCCGGCAGCCACCCCGCCACCCGACAGGTAGATCGCCTTGAAGCCGGCGCGCTTGGCCAGCAGCGCATGGTTGGCGTTGATCGCGCCGACTACCTGCAACGGGTGCTCGCTGGCAACCGCGTCACGGAAACGCTGGCCTGGAGTGGTGTTGTTATTGGAACTCATGACTCACCTCGTGATTGGGGAGCGCCGTCCGGGAAGTGACGGGCAATGTTGCGTTTGGAGGCGCCGATATGCCGGCGCATCAACAACTCGGCCAGTTCACCGTCGCGATCGGCAATCGCGTCAAGAATGCGGTGATGCTCGGCAAAGGCCTGGCGTGGACGATTGGGGGTGGCGGAGAACTGGATGCGGTACATGCGCACCAACTGATACAGCTCGCCGCACAACATTTGGGTCAGGGTGCGATTACCGGCGCCTTGAATTATCCGGTAATGAAAATCGAAGTCGCCTTCCTGCTGGTAGTAGCCGACACCGGCCTGGAAGGCCGCATCGCGCTCGTGGGTGTGCAACACCTGGCGCAGCTCTTCGATCTCGGCGTCGGTCATGCGCTCGGCGGCCAGGCGGCAGGCCATGCCTTCCAGGGATTCGCGGATTTCGTAGAGTTCGATCAGTTCTTCATGGCTCAACGAGACCACTCGCGCGCCCACATGGGGGATGCGCACCAGCAGGCGCTGGCCTTCCAGGCGATGAATCGCCTCGCGCAGCGGGCCACGGCTGATGCCATAGGTGCGCGCCAGTTCCGGCTCGGAGATCTTGCTGCCGGGGGCGATTTCGCCCTTGACGATGGCGGCCTGGATACGCCGGAAGACGTTCTCGGACATGGTCTGGGAATCGTCTTGGGCCATCACTGGGGTTTCCAGTTGATCCAGCATATTGTCGACACCCTTAAAAGCAATGCCGCAAAAACTAGCCAATCAGCCCCGGATAGTCAAAGAATAAATACACATTGTCGACAATCGTCTAATAACCCGCCTTGCACTCTATCGGGGCATGGCCGGCTGCCAGCGCTGGCGCCAGAAAACCTTCATGTTAGAATGCCGGCCACTTTTGCCTCACATCCCTGGATGAAAAGGCGCACGAGGGAGCTTGCGCAGCAATGCCAGTCGCCTTGAATTGAACATCGCACTGCACCGCGTCAGGATTTATGAGACTCAAGCCCTTCCCCCTTTTGCTTCTACTGTTTATCCCGGGCCTTGGCGTTGCTGCCGAGAAGACCGTTTATGGACTCAATGAATACGCCAAGTTGGCCGGCATTGACCTGGAAGTGGCCGCCAAGCTCGACACCGGGGCCAAGACCGCGTCCTTGAGCGCCCGCGACATCAAGCGCTTCAAGCGCAACGGCGAGTCCTGGGTGCGCTTCTACCTGGCCATTGACACCGCACACTCCCACCCCATCGAGCGTCCCCTGGCCCGCGTGAGCAAGATCAAGCGCCGCGCCGGTGACTACGACCCCGATGAAGACAAGAACTACACCGCCCGTCCAGTCATCGCCCTGGACATCTGCATGGGCACCGCTTTACGCAGTATCGAAGTGAACTTGACTGACCGCAGCGCCTTCCAATACCCGCTGCTGATCGGCTCCGAAGCGCTGAAACGCTTTGATGCGCTGGTCGACCCCAGTCTTAAATACGCGGCGGGCAAACCTGCCTGCGCCTCCGACGCTCATACCGCTGAGTAATTTGAATGCGCTCTCTTAATCTGCACCTGAAAATCCTGATCGCCGTTTTGGTGGTCTTGGGCATTTCGGTCACCGCCTATCAGATTTTCGTGCTGGGGATTCCCGTCACCGAGGACGCCACCGACGACCTGTGGAACATCGACGCCAAGGTCGAGTTCGTCGCCAGCGCCAAGGACCCGGTGAAAATCCAGATGTTCGTGCCGCCCCTGAGCCGCGACTTCGTCAGCCTGAATGAAAGCTTTATCTCGAATAACTACGGCGTCAGCGTCAATCGCCTCGACGGCAACCGCAAGGTCACCTGGTCGGCACGCCGGGCCAAGGGCAACCAGACCCTCTACTACCGCCTGGTGCTGACCAAGCGTTACAGCGGTGAAAAGGTCAAGGTCAAGGGCCCGACCTTCCGCGACAGCATCGCCGTCGAAGGCCCGGAAAAAATCGCCGCCGAAGCCCTGCTGGCGCCGATCCGCCAGCACTCGGCCGACGTCGAGACCTTTATCAGCGAAGCCATCAAGCGCACCAACAACCTCAACGACGACAACGTGAAGCTGCTGCTGGCGGGCGACCCGTCGACGCCGCACAAGGCCAAGATCGTCGAGTTGCTGCTGTCCATCGCCCATGTGCCGGTGGAAAAGGTTCACACCATCCGCCTGGTGGCCGACCAGCCGCAAACCCCGGAACTCTGGCTGCGCAGTTTCAATGGCAACGACTGGCTGTACTTCAACCCCGACACCGGCGAACAAGGGCTGCCAGCCGACCGCCTGCTGTGGTGGACCGGTGATGAAAACCTGATCACTGTCGACGGCGGCAAGAAGGCCATGGTGACCTTCAGCCTCAACAACAGCGAAATGAACGCGATTCGCCTGGCCAAGCTGACGGACGAAAACACCGACGCCAACTTCCTCGAATACTCGCTGTACGGCCTGCCGCTGCAAACCCAGCAGACCTTCATGATCATGGTGATGATCCCGATTGGCGTGCTGGTGATCCTGATCCTGCGCAACCTGATCGGCCTGCAGACCCTTGGCACGTTTACCCCGGTGCTGATTGCCCTGGCGTTCCGAGAGACACAGCTGGGCTTCGGGATTGTGCTGTTCACCATTATTACGGCGCTGGGGCTGTCGCTTCGGTCTTACCTGGAACACTTGAAGCTGCAGATGCTGCCGAGGCTCTCGGTGGTGCTGACCTTCGTGGTGGTGCTGATCGCCGCCATCAGTCTGTTCAGCCACAAGCTCGGCCTGGAACGCGGGCTGTCGGTGGCACTGTTCCCGATGGTGATCCTGACCATGACCATCGAACGCCTGTCGATCACCTGGGAAGAACGCGGTGGCGGCCATGCGATGAAAGTCGCGATCGGCACGCTGTTCGCCGCTTCCCTGGCGCACATCATCATGAGCGTGCCGGAACTGATCTACTTCGTGTTCACCTTCCCGGCGATCCTGTTGATCCTGGTGGGCTTCATGCTGGCCATGGGTCGTTATCGCGGCTACCGCCTGACCGAACTGGTGCGTTTCAAGGCCTTCCTCAAGGCTGACTCGTAATGTTCGGCTTCTGGAAGACCTGGAAGGCCCTGGAAGCGCGGGGGATCATGGGCATCAACCGGCGAAATGCCGACTACGTGCTCAAGTACAACAAGCGCAGCCTGTATCCGATCGTCGATGACAAGATCATCACCAAGGAACGGGCCATGGCCGCCGGCATCCACGTGCCGGAAATGTACGGGGTCATTTCCACCGAGAAGGAAATCGACAAGCTCGACGAGATCATCGGCGGGCGCAGCGACTTCGTGATCAAGCCGGCCCAGGGCGCCGGTGGTGACGGTATCCTGGTGATCGCCGACCGTTTTGAAGGGCGCTACCGGACCGTCTCCGGCAAGATCATCAGCCATGAAGAAATCGAGCATCAGATTTCCAGCATCCTCACCGGCCTGTATTCCCTCGGCGGCCACCGTGACCGCGCGCTGATCGAATACCGGGTGGTGCCTGACCAGATCTTCAAAAGCATCAGCTACGAAGGCGTACCGGACATCCGCATCATTGTGCTGATGGGTTACCCGGTGATGGCCATGCTGCGCTTGCCCACCCGCCAGTCCGGCGGCAAGGCCAACCTGCACCAGGGCGCGATTGGCGTGGGTGTCGACCTCGCCACCGGCCTGACCCTGCGCGGCACCTGGCTGAACAACATCATCACCAAGCACCCCGACACCACCAATGCGGTGGACGGCGTGCAACTGCCCAACTGGGACGGTTTCATGAAGCTCGCCGCCGGCTGCTACGAACTGTGCGGCCTGGGCTATATCGGCGTGGACATGGTGCTGGACCAGGAAAAGGGTCCGTTGATCCTTGAACTTAACGCTCGCCCGGGGCTGAACATCCAGATTGCCAACGACTGCGGCCTGACCTTGCGCACCCATGCCGTGGAGGCTCGACTGGAAGAGCTGAAGGCGGCGGGCGTAACGGAAACACCGGAGGAACGGGTTAAGTTTGTGCAGGAAATGTTTGGGCATATTCCGGCGGTCGAGGGATAAACCCAGTGACCTGCTCCGTACACCCGCTGCCCTACCGGGCCAACCCTGCCGAATACTTTGCAGCAATCCGCCATGCGCCCGGCGCGGTGCTGCTGGACAGTGGCCGACCGGCGGCCGAGCGCGGCCGTTATGACCTGCTGAGCGCCTGGCCCGAGACGACCCTGGCGGTACTGCCCGACGAAAGCGGCAGTGATTTCCTGCAGCGCCTGCGGGAAAACCTGACGTTGCTGGGTGAAGCCACGATCCCCGCGCCCTACGAACTGCCGTTTGCCGGCGGCCTCATCGGCTACCTGAGCTACGACTTCGGTCGTCATCTTGAGCACCTGCCGCACGTGGCGGTGGACGACCTGCACCTGCCGGATGCACGCTTTGGCCTGTACGCCTGGGCCTTGATCAGCGATCACCAGGCGCAGACCAGCCAACTGGTGTTCCACCCCAAACTGGCGGAAAGCGAACGGCAACGCCTGATTACCTTGTTCGGTCAGCCGACCATCAGCGCATCGGCCACCTTCAAGCTGCAAGGCCCAATGGCCCCGGACGTGACCGCCGACACCTACCAGCACGCCCTCGCCCGTATCCAGGACTACATCCAGGCCGGTGACTGCTACCAGGTCAACTTTGCCCAACGTTTCCGTGCTCCGTGCAGTGGCGATCCGTGGGTGGCCTACTGCGCCTTGCGCGAAGCCTGCCCAACACCGTTTTCCGGGTTCCAAAGCTTGCCGGATGATGGCGCGGTATTGAGTTTATCGCCGGAGCGCTTCGTCAAAATCAGCCAGCGCCAGGTGGAAACCCGCCCGATCAAGGGCACCCGGCCAAGGGGTGCGACGCCTGAGGAAGATGCAGCCAACGCCGCTGAATTGCTGGCCAGCCCCAAGGATCGTGCCGAAAACCTGATGATCGTCGACCTGCTGCGCAACGACCTGGGCCGCACCTGCCGCACCGGCTCGGTGAGGGTCCCGGAGTTGTTCAGCCTGGAAAGCTATCCAAATGTGCATCATCTGGTGAGCAGCGTGACCGGCGAATTGGCCGACGATAAAGACGCCCTCGACCTGATCGCCGGCAGCTTCCCCGGCGGCTCCATCACCGGCGCACCGAAGATTCGCGCGATGCAGATCATCGACGAGCTGGAGCCGACCCGGCGCGGGTTGTATTGCGGTTCGCTGGTGTATCTGGACGTGCGCGGCGAGATGGACAGCTCCATCGCCATTCGCAGCCTGTTGGTCAAGGATGGTCAGGTGTGCTGCTGGGGCGGCGGCGGGATTGTCGCGGACTCGGAGTGGCAGGCGGAGTATCAGGAGTCGATGACCAAGGTGCGGGTGTTGTTACAAACCTTGGAAAGCCTGTAGCACGCAGCCCTCCCTGGCTCTGCGACGCGGAGCCAGGCAGCGGAAAAGACCTGAATCAGTACCGAAGTAGACGGGGTCGAAGCCGGAGGATAGCGTCCGGTTTCAACCGTCCACCAGCCGTCTGTGAAGGATCACATGAAACGACTGCCTACTTGTCAGGAAAGATTTCCGAGATTGCATCTGCCCTCAACCGCACCTATCATCTCCCAAATTGGGAGGTTGCAGCGATGCGGATAATCGCTCTGTCTGCCCTACGAATATTCTGGGAAAACCACCCTGGTTGCATGGATGCCAAAACGCCGCTGGTCGAGCTGTATCGCCATATGGAAAAAGCTGTTTACCCAACCCCTCAGGCCCTCAAGGCAGAGCTAAGGACAGCGAGCATTCTCAAAGGGGGCAGGGTTGTGTTCAACATAGGCGGCAACAAGTATCGAGTGATCATGGCGATCAATTATCAGCGACAGCTTGCGTTCATTCGCTTCGTGGGGACCCACGCGCAATACGATCAGATCAATGCGGAGACCGTGTGATGAACATCAAACCCATTCATTCCCAGGAAGACCTGACCGCTGCGCTCGCGCGCGTCGAACAGCTATGGGAAGCGGAAATCGGCTCGCCCGAGGGTGACGAGCTGGAAATTCTCGCGATACTTATCGAAAAGTACGAAGCGGAGCATTTCCCAATGCCGCCTTCGGATCCCGTCGAAGCGATTAAATTTCGAATGGAGCAACTAGGCCTGACCGCCCGTGACCTAGAGCCTTTCATAGGTCCGAGCGGGCGGGTTTCCGAAGTGTTGAATCATAAGCGCAAGCTGAGCTTGTCGATGATCAAACGCCTGCATAAAGGCTTGCGCATTCCTTATGAGAGTTTGCTGGCAGGGGTCTAGGCAGTGCAGTGGCTGGACCGGCCCCATCGCGGGAAAGCCCGGCTCCCACATGGGAGCGCGGTCAACATGTGGGAGCTGGCTTGCCTGCGATGAGGCGTCAGCCACACCCAATAACTTACAGGCTCAACTGCCGATTCGACGCCTTGATGAACTCTTTCTTCAAGTCCTCAAACGTATGCACCGCCGGGAACTGCGGGAACTCGCGAATCACGTTCTCCGGCGCGTGGAACAGAATCCCACGGTCGGCCTCACCCAGCATGGTGGTGTCGTTGTAGGAATCACCAGCGGCAATCACGCGGTAGTACAGGGTTTTGAAGGCCAGCACCGACTGACGCTTGGGATCTTTCTGACGCAGCTGGTAGCTCACCACCCGGTCATTTTCGTCGGTGATCAACCGGTGGCACAGCAAGGTCGGAAAACCCAGTTGGCGCATCAGCGGCTGGGAGAACTCATAGAAGGTGTCAGACAGGATCACCACCTGGAAGCGCTCGCGCAGCCAATTGACGAACTCGATGGCGCCGTCCAGCGGCTTGAGGGTGGCGATCACTTCCTGGATGTCCGAGAGCTTCAGCCCATGCTCATCAAGAATGCGCAGGCGCTGTTTCATCAGCACGTCGTAGTCGGGGATGTCCCGGGTGGTGGCCCGCAAGGATTCAATACCGGTTTTTTCGGCGAAGGCGATCCAGATTTCCGGAACCAGCACCCCTTCCAGGTCGAGACAGGCAATTTCCACAAGACACTCCCATTTAAAGTTATTGAGTTGAGCGAGCAAAAGGACTGCCGAACTCTAGCGATTCACGCTGGCCGCCGCAACGCAGGCGGGATTTTGTTACCATCGCCCCCCTATAGAGCGCTCAGCGCCACTGACCTGTAGGAACCGTCCTGATGAACCAAGCCTTCGACGTCGCTGAACTCGCCGCGACTTACGCCAACAAATCCGCCCAGGACATTCTCAAGCTGGCCTTCAGCCAGTTTGGCGACGACCTGTGGATCTCTTTCAGCGGTGCCGAGGACGTGGTGCTGGTAGACATGGCCTGGAAGCTGAACAAGAACGTCAAGGTGTTCAGCCTCGACACCGGTCGCCTGCACCCGGAGACCTACCGGTTTATCGAGCAGGTGCGTGAGTTCTACAAGATCGACATCGAACTGATCTCGCCGGACCAGAGCAAGCTGGAACCCTTCGTCAAGGAAAAGGGCCTGTTCAGTTTCTACAAGGACGGCCATGGCGAGTGCTGTGGCGTGCGCAAGATCGAACCGCTGCGCCGCAAGCTGTCCGGTGTGAGCGCCTGGGCCACCGGCCAGCGCCGCGACCAGAGCCCCGGCACCCGCAGCCAGGTGGCCGCGTTGGAAATCGATACGGCTTTTTCCACCCCGGAACGCACCCTGTACAAGTTCAACCCGCTGGCGCAGATGACCAGTGAGGAAGTATGGGGTTACATCCGCATGCTGGAGTTGCCGTACAACAGCCTGCACGAGCGCGGTTTTATCAGCATCGGCTGTGAGCCGTGCACCCGTCCGGTACTGCCGAACCAGCACGAACGCGAAGGCCGTTGGTGGTGGGAAGAAGCAACCCAAAAAGAATGCGGGTTGCACGCCGGGAACATCATCAGCAAGGCGTAACGCCTGAGCCAGAATCCTGTACACAGAAATGTCACCATCGGTGCCATTTTTGTGTGCACTTATAAGATCCTGCACCGAAAAGTTACATCCTCCCTCGTCACACCTCTTCTAAAATCCCCGCCCCTCTCTGCGCTACAAAATAAATAGCTGTTCAAACGGTCAATTTATATCGCTTTAAATTCAGCCGGTTATTTCCAATCACGCTAAAAACCAAATCGCCGTGTATTTCACCCGGCGAAAATCTGGCACGCATGTGGCTTAAGGCAAAACACACTTTGTATACAATTAATAAAAAAGATACATACACTTTGACATCAGCCGCTCTCCTGCTGATGTCCAGGAGCCTGCCGGAATGCGTACAAGTCTCTCCAATAACATCGCACTGGATCTGCCCTCCTCCACCCTGAACCCCGAGGCCACGAGCCCCGGCCCGTTGGTCCTCAGCCCGCGCCTGCACAACAAGGACCTGGCGCCTACCAAGGCCGAAGGCCGGCGCTGGGGCCGCTACAGCATCTTTGCCTTGTGGACCAACGATGTGCACAACATCGCCAACTACTCCTTCGCCATCGGCCTGTATGCGCTGGGCCTGGGTGGCTGGCAGATTCTGCTGTCCCTGGGGATCGGCGCGGCGCTGGTGTACTTCTTCATGAACCTGTCGGGCTATATGGGGCAGAAGACCGGCGTACCGTTTCCAGTGATCAGCCGTATCAGTTTTGGCATCCATGGTGCGCAGATCCCGGCACTGATTCGTGCGGTGATCGCGATTGCCTGGTTCGGGATACAGACCTACCTGGCCTCGGTGGTTTTCCGCGTGCTGTTGACGGCGGTTCACCCAGGTTTTGCCGACTACGACCACAACTCGATCCTCGGCCTGTCCACCCTGGGCTGGGCGTGTTTTGTGGCGATCTGGTTTGTGCAGCTCGCCATCCTCGCCTATGGGATGGAGATGGTGCGCCGCTATGAAGCCTTCGCCGGGCCGGTGATTCTGCTGACAGTAGCGTCCCTGGCCGGCTGGATGTATTTCCAGGCCGGCGGCCAGATCGCCTGGTCGATCCGCGAGCCGCTGACCGGTGGTGAGATGTGGCGCAATATCTTTGCCGGCGGCGCGCTGTGGCTGGCGATCTACGGCACGCTGATCCTGAATTTCTGCGACTTCGCCCGCTCCTCGCCGTGCCGCAAGACCATCAAGGTCGGCAACTTCTGGGGCCTGCCGGTGAATATCCTGGTGTTCGCGGCCATCACCGTGCTGCTGTGCGGCGGGCAGTTCCACCTCAATGGCCGGGTGATCGAGAGCCCCACGGAAATCATTGCGGCGATACCCAACACATTCTTCCTGGTGCTGGGCTGCCTGGCGTTCCTGATTGTGACCGTGGCGGTGAATATCATGGCCAACTTCGTCGCGCCGGCCTTTGTGCTGAGCAACCTGGCGCCCAAGTACCTGAACTTCCGCCGCGCCGGGCTGATCAGCGCCACCGTGGCGGTGCTGATCCTGCCGTGGAACCTCTACAACAGCCCGCTGGTGATCGTGTATTTCCTCTCGGGGCTGGGCGCTCTGCTGGGGCCGTTGTACGGGGTGATCATGGTCGACTACTGGTTGATCCGTAAAAGCCAGGTGGACGTGCCGCAGTTGTATAGCGAAGACCCGAATGGCGCTTATTACTACAGCCGCGGGATCAATTTGCGCGCCGTGGCGGCCTTCATTCCTGCCGCGGTGATCGCCATTCTCCTGGCCCTGCTGCCCGGTTTCGCCCTCGTCTCGCCCTTCTCCTGGCTGATTGGCGCCGGTATTGCAGGGCTGCTGTACCTGCTGTTCGCCAAGCGCCAGCCGTACTACGCCGATGTGAGCGGCGAAAGCATTGCAGTCGATAACGTCAGTCATTAAGTAAGGACATTCCATGCGCATCCTTGTGGTCAACGTCAACACCACCGAGTCCATCACCGAGGCCATCGCCAAACAGGCACGGGCGGTGGCGTCCCCCGGCACCGAGATCGTCGGCCTGACTCCGTTTTTCGGTGCCGAATCGGTGGAAGGCAATTTCGAAAGCTACCTGGCGGCCATCGCGGTGATGGACCGGGTGATGGCCTACGACCAGCCGTTCGATGCGGTGATTCAGGCGGGTTACGGCGAACATGGCCGCGAAGGCTTGCAGGAGTTGCTCAACGTGCCGGTGGTGGACATCACCGAAGCGGCCGCCAGCACCGCGATGTTCCTCGGACATGCCTACTCCGTGGTGACGACTCTGGACCGCACCGTGCCGCTGATCGAGGACCGGCTGAAACTGGCCGGCTTATATCAGCGGTGCGCGTCGGTACGGGCCAGCGGCATGGCGGTATTGGAACTGGAGGAAGACCCGCTGCGGGCCATGGAGGCCATCGTGCGCCAGGCTGAATTGGCGATCAGCGAAGACAAGGCCGAAGTGATCTGCCTGGGCTGCGGCGGCATGGCCGGGCTGGATGAGCAGATTCGCTACCGCACGGGTGTGCCGGTGGTGGACGGTGTGACCTCGGCTGTCACCATTGCCGAAGGCCTGGTGCGGTTGGGACTGTCGACCTCGAAGATCCGCACGTATGCGACGCCGAGGCCGAAGAAAGTGATCGGCTGGCCCGGAAAGTTCGGACATTGAAGATCCAAAATGTGGGAGCGGGCTTGCTCGCGAAAGCGGTGGATCAGTCGATGCATGTGGTGACTGTCACACCGCCTTCGCGAGCAAGCCCGCTCCCACACTTTGATCCCCACAAGGATCAAATGGCGCTGAACCGCCGCCCCAACTCGCGTTCGACAAACTGCTCCAGGATGAAATCCACAAACGCCCGGGTCTTGCCGGGCAGCAGCTTGTGTTCGGCGTAGTACAGCGAGATGTTGCCGTCGTCGACATACCAGTCGGGCAGCACTCGCACCAGTTGGCCGCTGTCCAGATACGGCACCGCCATCGGCATGCTGACCAGCGCAATCCCCAGGCCCTGGGCACTGGCGCAGCAGGCAGCGCCCGAGTCGCTCATGGTCATGCGCGGCTTGAGCACCAGCGGGCGTTGTTCGCGCGTGCGGTGGGTGAGTTGCCACGAACGCACGCGCCCGGTTTGCGGTGAGCGGATCAGGATGCCGTTGCACACAGACAAGTCCTCGGGCGCGACCACCGGCTTGCGTTTGGCGAGGTATTCCGGTGAGGCCAGCAGGATCCGGTGCGCCGGCGCCAGCTTGCGCGCGACCACGCCCTGGGGCAGCTCAAAACCACCGCCGATCGCGGCATCGAAGCCCTGGCCGATCAGGTCCACCTGGCGGTTATCAAAATGCCAGTCGGGGTTGATATCAGGAAAGCGCTTTAGAAACTCCCCCAGCAACGGCACCACATAACGGTTGCCGAACACCGTGCCCATGCTCACTTTCAGCGTGCCCACTGGCCGCCCTTCGGCACTGGCCAGGTTAGCCACGGCGTTTTGAATGGTGGTGAGGCTGCCGCTGACTTCTTCGAGGAAGAGCTTGCCGGCCTCAGTCAGCGTCAGGCGCCGGGTACTGCGCTGGAACAGCCTTACACCCAGGCGCGCCTCCAGCTTGGCCACACTTTTGCCCACGGCCGCCGGGGTCAGGCTCAGGTGCCGGGCAGCTTCGGCAAAACTGCCGCCTTCGGCGCTGCGCACGAAGCATTCGATACTGCCAAAGCTTTCCATATCGCCCCACTCTAAACTTTTGGTTTACACAGACTATAGCAATCACGGTCTACCGAGGACGCCACACGAGGTCGATACTCGACTCCAACCTCAACACACCTTTTGGAGAACGACATGACCATACAAAACCTCAGCGGCAAAGTCGCCTTGATCCAGGGCGGTTCCCGCGGTATCGGCGCCGCCATCGTCAAGCGCCTGGCCGCACAGGGCGCTGCCGTCGCCTTTACCTACGTCAGTTCGGCTGCCAAGGCTGAAGAGTTGCAGAACAGCGTGATCAGCCAAGGCGGCAAAGCCCTGGCGATTCATGCCGACAGCGCCGACGCAGACGCCATCCGCAGCGCCGTCAACGCCACCGTCGAAGCGTTCGGGCGCCTGGATATCCTGGTCAACAACGCAGGCGTGCTGGCCGTCGGCCCGCTGGAAGATTTCAAGCTGGAAGACTTCGACCGCACCCTCGCCATCAACGTACGCAGCGTATTTGTCGCCACCCAGGAAGCCGCGCGGCACATGGGCGAAGGTGGCCGCATCATCAACATCGGCAGCACCAATGCCGATCGCATGCCGTTTGCCGGTGGCGGCCCGTACGCCATGAGCAAATCGGCGCTGGTCGGCCTGACCAAAGGCCTGGCCCGCGACCTGGGCCCACGGGGCATCACCATCAATAACGTGCAGCCAGGCCCGGTGGACACCGACATGAACCCGGCAAGCGGTGATTTCGCCGAAAGCCTGATCGGCTTCATGGCCGTGGGCCGTTATGGCCATGTAGAAGAGATCGCCAGTTTCGTCGCCTATCTGGCAGGCCCTGAGGCCGGCTACATCACCGGCGCCAGCCTGACCATCGACGGTGGTTTCGGCGCCTGAACCAACGCTGCGACATCACACCACGCTCCGACCTTGGTCGACACTGACTAACGCCAAGCATCATGCGAGACTGTTCGCCCGGGCCGGGAATGCCCGGGCGTTCTTATGTCTGGAGTTCTCATGACGCTGTCCAGCGGGCTGATCGCCGCCGTTGCCCTGGCCTATATGGCCATTATGTTTGCCATCGCCTTTTACGGTGACCGTCGCCATGCGCCGCTGCCGCCGCGGATGCGTGCCTGGGTGTATAGCCTGTCGCTGGCGGTGTATTGCACCAGCTGGACATTCTTTGGTGCCGTAGGCCAGGCGGCCGAACAGTTGTGGGCGTTTTTACCGATCTACCTGGGACCGGTGCTGCTGTTGGTGCTCGCGCCGTGGGTCCTGCAGAAGATGGTGCTGATCAGCAAGCAGGAAAACATCACCTCCATCGCCGACTTTATCGCCGCCCGTTACGGCAAATCCCAATCCCTGGCGGTAGTGGTGGCGCTGATCTGTCTGGTGGGCGTCCTGCCTTATATAGCCTTGCAACTCAAAGGCATCGTGCTGGGGGTGAACCTGCTGATCGGCGCCAGCGCCGACACCACGGGCACCCGCTCCCAGGACACGGCGCTGATCGTGTCGCTGGTATTGGCGTTGTTCACCATTGTGTTCGGTACCCGCAACCTGGACGCCACGGAACACCACCGCGGCATGGTGCTGGCGATTGCCTTTGAATCGTTGGTCAAGCTGTTCGCGTTTCTCGCCGTCGGTGCGTTTGTGACCTACGGCCTGTACGACGGTTTCGACGATTTGTTCAGCCAGGCGATGCTCGCGCCACGGCTGGAGGAATACTGGAAAGAGACCGTCAACTGGCCCTCGATGGTGGTGCAGACCGGCGTCGCGATGATGGCGATCATCTGCCTGCCCCGGCAATTCCATGTCACCGTGGTGGAAAATATCGACCCCCAGGACCTGCGCCTGGCCAAGTGGGTATTCCCGGCCTATTTGATCCTGGCCGCCCTGTTTGTGATCCCGATTGCCCTCGGCGGGAAGATGCTGCTGCCGGGCTCGGTATTGCCGGATTCCTACGTGATCAGCCTGCCGTTGGCCGAAGCCCATCCGGCGCTCGCCGTGCTGGCGTTTATCGGCGGCGCCTCGGCGGCTACGGGCATGGTGATCGTCGCGAGCATCGCCCTGTCGACCATGGTCTCCAACGACATGCTGCTGCCCTGGCTGCTGCGCCGTTCCAGTGCCGAGCGGCCGTTCGAAGTGTTCCGTCACTGGATGCTGTCGGTACGCCGGGTGAGCATTGTCATCATCCTGCTGCTGGCTTACGTCAGTTACCGGCTGCTGGGGTCCTCCGCCAGCCTTGCAACCATTGGCCAGATTGCGTTCGCCGCCGTGACCCAGCTGGCACCGGCGATGCTGGGTGCGCTGTACTGGAAACAGGCCAACCGGCGCGGCGTGTTTGCCGGATTGGCGGCGGGTACGTTCCTGTGGTTCTACACCTTGGTCCTGCCGGTCACCGCGAAAAGTCTGGGCTGGTCGTTCAGCCTTTTCCCGGGCATGACGTGGCTGCATTCGCACCCGCTGGGCTTGTCTGTAACTTCTCTGACGCTGGGCACCGTATTTTCCCTGGCGGGTAACTTCACGTTGTTCGTGTGGGTCTCGATGCTGTCCCGCACGCGCGTGTCGGAACATTGGCAGGCCGGGCGTTTTATCGGCCAGGAAATCAGCCAGCGGGCCAGCGCTCGCTCGATGCTTTCGGTGCAGATCAACGACTTGCTCAGTCTGGCAGCGCGGTTTGTCGGTGAAGAACGGGCTCACCAGAGTTTTGTGCGCTTCGCCTATCGCCAAGGCAAAGGGTTTAACCCCAACCAGAACGCCGACAATGACTGGATTGCCCACACCGAACGCCTGTTGGCCGGCGTGCTCGGTGCGTCGTCGACCCGGGCGGTGGTGAAAGCCGCCATTGAAGGCCGGGAAATGCAGTTGGAGGACGTAGTTCGCATCGCCGACGAAGCGTCGGAAGTACTGCAGTTCAACCGGGCACTGCTGCAAGGCGCCATCGAAAACATCACCCAGGGCATCAGCGTGGTCGACCAGTCCCTACGGCTGGTGGCGTGGAACCGGCGGTACCTGGAGCTGTTCAATTACCCCGAAGGCCTGATCAGTGTGGGCCGGCCGATAGCCGACATCATTCGCTACAACGCCGAGCGCGGGCTGTGCGGCCCGGGCGAGGCCGAAGTGCACGTGGCGCGCCGCCTGCACTGGATGCGCCAGGGCCGTGCGCATACCTCCGAGCGGCTGTTTCCCAATGGCCGGGTGATCGAACTGATCGGCAACCCGATGCCGGGTGGCGGGTTTGTGATGAGCTTCACCGACATCACCGCGTTCCGCGAAGCCGAGCAGGCGTTGACCGAGGCCAATGAAGGCCTGGAACAGCGGGTGACCGAGCGAACCCACGAACTGTCGCAACTCAACGTCGCGCTGACCGATGCCAAGGGCGTGGCCGAGACCGCCAGCCAGTCGAAAACCCGGTTCCTCGCAGCGGTCAGTCACGACTTGATGCAACCGTTGAACGCCGCAAGATTGTTCTCTGCTGCCCTCTCCCATCAGAACGACGGCATGTCGCCAGATGCCCGGCAGTTGGTGCAGCATCTGGACAGCTCGTTGCGTTCGGCGGAAGACCTGATCAGCGACCTGCTGGATATTTCCCGCCTGGAAAACGGCAAGATCAATCCGCAGCGCCAGCCCTTCGTGCTCAATGAACTGTTCGATACGCTGGGCGCCGAGTTCAAGGCGCTGGCTCAGGAGCAGGGTTTGCGCTTCCGCCTGCGGGGCAGTCGTTTGCGGGTGGACAGCGACATCAAGTTGCTGCGGCGGGTGTTGCAGAATTTCCTCACCAACGCATTCCGGTACGCCGACGGGCCGGTGCTATTGGGTGTGCGGCGCCGTCGCGGCGAGTTGTGCCTGGAAGTGTGGGACCGTGGTCCCGGGATTCCCCAGGACAAGCAAAAAGTCATCTTCGAGGAATTCAAACGCCTGGACAGTCACCAGACCCGTGCCGAGAAAGGCCTGGGACTGGGCCTGGCGATTGCCGATGGCCTGTGCCGCGTGCTCGGGCACCGCCTGAGCGTGCGTTCATGGCCGGGCAAAGGCAGCGTGTTCAGCGTGCGTGTGCCGTTGGCGCGCACTCAGGTCAGCGCGCCTGCCAAGCCGGCGCAGGAAAGCGGCCAGCCGTTGAGCGGTGCGCAGGTGCTGTGTGTGGATAACGAAGAAAGCATCCTGATCGGCATGCGCAGTTTGCTCACGCGCTGGGGCTGTGAAGTCTGGACCGCCCGCGACCAGGCGCAATGTGCCGCGTTGCTGGCCGAGGGTGTGCGGCCGCAACTGGCCCTGGTGGATTACCACCTCGACCACGGCGAGACCGGCACCGAGTTGATGGGCTGGCTGCGGGCACAACTGGCAGAGCCGATTCCGGGTGTGGTGATCAGTGCCGACGGGCGGCCGGAGATGGTGGCCCAGGTGCATGCGGCAGGGTTGGATTACCTGGCCAAGCCGGTGAAGCCGGCGGCGTTGCGGGCCTTGTTGAGCCGGCACCTGCCGCTTTAGCCCATGTGGGAGCTGGCTTGCCTGCGATGGCATCGCCTCGGTGTATCTGGAGGAACGAGGTGTCTGCATCGCAGGCAAGCCAGCTCCCACAGAGACCGGTGACTATTCTGGCAACTGCGCCACGCCGTCTTCATCGGTCATCGCCCGTTCCAGCAAGTCGGCCGGCAGGCTTTTGCTGGCGCGGGCGCCGAGCAGCTTCAGTTGCTCGGTACGGCTCACCAGGTTTCCGCGTCCGTCGGTCAGCTTGTTGCGCGCCGCACTGTAGGCTTTATCCAGCTGCTGCAGGCGGTTGCCTACCTCGTCCAGGTCCTGGATAAACAGCACGAACTTGTCGTACAGCCAACCGGCGCGCTCGGCAATTTCCCGGGCGTTCTGGCTTTGCCGTTCCTGTTTCCACAGGCTGTCGATCACCCGCAAGGTGGCCAACAACGTGGTCGGGCTGACAATCACGATGTTGCGGTCGAAGGCTTCCTGGAACAGGTTCGGCTCGGCTTGAAGCGCCGCCGAAAATGCGGCTTCAATGGGCACGAACAGCAGCACGAAATCCAGGCTGTGCAGGCCTTCCAGACGTTTGTAGTCCTTGCCGGCCAGGCCTTTGACGTGGTTGCGCAAGGACAGTACGTGCTGCTTGAGGGCTGCCTGGCCGATCGCCTGGTCGTCCTCCGCGACGTACTGTTGATAGGCGGTCAGGCTGACCTTGGAGTCCACCACTACCTGCTTGTCCCCCGGCAGCATGATCAACACGTCGGGCTGGAAGCGTTCGCCGTCCGGGCCCTTGAGGTTGACCTGGGTCTGGTACTCGCGGCCCTTTTCCAGACCGGCATGTTCCAGCACCCGCTCCAGGATCAGCTCGCCCCAGTTGCCCTGGGTTTTCTGGCCCTTGAGGGCGCGTGTCAGGTTGGTGGCTTCATCGGACAGGCGCAGGTTCAGCTGTTGCAGGCGCTCCAGCTCCTTGGCCAGGGAGAACCGCTCGCGGGCTTCGCTCTGGTAGCTTTCTTCGACGCGCTTTTCGAACGACTGGATGCGCTCCTTGAGCGGGTCGAGCAATTGGCCGAGGCGCTGCTGGCTGGTTTCGGCGAAGCGTTGCTCGCGCTCGTCGAAGATCTTCCCGGCGAGTTCAGCGAACTGCGCGCGCAGCTCATCACGGGAACCTTGCAGGTCACTGAGGCGTTGCTGATGGCTTTCCTGTTGCTCGCGAAGTTCGGCGCGCAGGGACGCGGACAAGGCATCCAGGCGGCGCAGTTCGGCTTCTTTGGCGGAACGGTCGAGGTTCCAGGCGTGGGCGGCGTCGCGGGCGTTGTCACGGTCGATCTGCAGCAGTTCGACTTCCCGGCGCACGGCGGCCAGATCAGCCTGTTTGGCAGCGTTGGCCTGGCTCAGGTCGCTGATTTCGTCACGGCTGGCGTCCAACTGCGCGGCGAGCCCTTCCTGGGCCAGTTGCGCGGTGGCCAGGCGCTCTTCGAGCAATTCCCAGCCGGCCATTCGCGCGCTCAGTCGGCGCTGAATCTGCCAGCACAGGCCCAACAGCGGCAATCCAGCAGCGGCGAGACCCAGCACAACACTGGTCCAGTCAAAAGCCATAGCGATTCCTGCCGTCACCCGAAAAGAAGAAGGTTAACCAAGCCAGCGCATTGAGGACAGCTCAGTCTTCGATCTGGCCCAGTTCACGCTGGGCGATGCGGTCGCCGGCGCGGGCGGCCTGGCGCAGCAGTTCGTGGCCGATACGGCGGTCGCGGGCATTGCCGCACTCGCGGCACATCAACTGGCCCAGACGGCTTTGCGCCACCACCACGCCAGCACGAGCCGGTTGCTTGAGCAAATGCCCTGCAAAATGTTTGACGTTGGGGCTGTGGCCCAGGCGCGGGCTGTCGAGCAACCACAAGGCAACTTTCAGGGAAAAACGCTTGGGTGCGGTAACAACCTGAGGGCTGTCGGTAACAGAAGGTGATACTGAGCGAAACTTCATAAAGCACTGTGGGACAGAACGGAAGGCGCGCCACTCTACTCTTTTTTTCGTACAGGTAAAGCTGAAAAAAGCCTGCACGCCCGTTCTAGAGCAAGCGCTTGGGACAATCCACAGAAGCTGTGGATAACTCAGTGGACAACCGTTCTGTAAGTCCCGCAAAGGCCCATGGAACGGGGGCCGCAGTCAAACTGACGATTTTTTCACCAATAAAAAAAAGCTCGATTTTTCATTGACTTAAATTTTAGTTGCAGGCACCCGGGCGCTTTGCGGGGCGTATGTCAGTTCAGTTACACAGGGCGCCACCAATGTGCACAACTACCCACTCGCCGGTTATATCAACCGCGTTTTTTGCTCAGGCAGCGGCTAAGGAATGTTACCGCAGGCCCAGGACCCGAAAAGTTTTTTGCCTATCACACTTCCTTTCATCGTTTCAATCCGTTACTATCCGCGGCGTTAGTACCAAGCTGAAAGTCAATTCTGGTCGAACAACTCCCTCACGGCACCGCCGACAAAAAGGGATCGACCACCTCGATGGTTTCCAGGTATCACTTGCGACGACACGGCCTTTGAACAATGCAAAGGGTGTCGCGAAGTTTCCATACTCTGTCCGAACCAACCTGCAAATTGATCAGGATCTTCACCCCGGGCCCAGAACCTTTGCCCCTGTTGTGTTGCCTGCCCTCCTAAGTACCTACCTGCCAGCCCAAGCGCGCCAACTTAATAGCGCTTCAAACTGGCTGCTTTGTTCCAGTCGGGTTCTTCGTTCGATCAATGGTGATCAACGTCACTGGAACGTTTTAACGTTGCACGGTTCTTAACCGTGTCATTTGTAGGAACACCAATAATATGTCCACTCAAATCCACACTCAGGATGCCATTCGCACCCTCACCAACGCTTTTGCACCAATGAACTGCCTGATCATGGCCGCTCGCAAAGGCTGCTTCAGCTTTACCCTGGTCAACGAACACGGCATCGCTCGTCACAGCGAACGCCTGTACCCCGATCAATACTCCAGCGCAGAACCGCTGCAGGCCGTGATCGATCGTACTCGCCAGGCACTGGTTGCCTGATCGACCCGAATCGCTGAAACACAAAAACCCCGGTTAAAACCCGGGGTTTTTTATTGCCTGAAATTCAGGCGCGCTAAGTTTAAATTGATATAAACGATATAACTAAATGATGAAAATATTTTAAAAACAGTCCTTTACATCGTAAATATGACACTACACTTCAACTCAAGCGGCATGATCCGCTTCCGGCGGACCTGAGATCCGATTCACCGCTGCCAAGCCCTCGCTCAGGTATCGCCGATTAATTTCATGGATTGAGGCATTTATGGGCATCGCCGCCAGCGAATTGTGTCGTTATGTGATCCGGCCCACCCTGCTTTACCTGGGTCGCCATAACCAGACGGCTGAATCCCTGCTGCTGGGCATCGCCGCCAGCCAGTCGGCACTCGGTTCAGCCCTGCACGACCGCCGCGGCCACGGCCTCTACAGCATCACCGAGCCGCGTCATCGCGCGCTGTGGGATAACTACCTGGCGCTGGACCCCGAGCGCGCCAGCCTGGTACGCGGACTCGCCAGCCAGCATGCCTTCCTCAGCGGGCCGCAGCTTGAGCTGACGGTCAACCTGCGTTACGCCACCGCCATCGCCTGGCTGCTGGTGGAACAACACCGCCCACACCTGCCACCGGCCGACGACGTATTGGCGATGGCGCGTATCTGGAAAGAAATATTTCACCCTCAAGGCCGGCTCCGGGATTTCACCCAGGCCTGGCAAACCTGTGTTTCACCCATGAATCACGTCGCCTGTTGACCGGGCGATTTGCAAGATTCGGCTAAAAACGTTGATTTTGGTCGGATTGTCCTACAAAACCGCTCTATCTCCTGTGTTTGAGCCTATAGCGCAAACATAAATTTATTGTTACTTTCCGCAGCGGTGATCACCACGGAGTTCTAATAATGAAAAAAGTAATGCTCAAGACGACACTTAGCCTCGCCGTTGCAATGGCATCCTCCCACGTGTTCGCGAGCGGCTTCGCCCTCAACGAACAAGACGTTGCCGGGATGGGTACCGGTTTTGCGGGACGTTCTTCATCTGCCGAAAACGCAAGCACTGTTTATGGCAACCCTGCCGGTATGGCTCGCCTTGAAGGCCAGCAAGTTACAGGTGGTGTTGCAGCGATTGATGCTTCCACCAACATCAAAGATGTCAGTGGTCGCTCCAGCGGTAGCAATAAAGGCGACATGGTCCCTTTCACTGCCGTTCCTTTCGGTTTCTACACCAATAAACTCAATGAGCAATGGGCTGTCGGTTTCGGCGTCTATGCACCCTTTGGCCTGGTGACTGACTACGAAAGCGGCTTCCAGGGCAAAGCATTCGGCAGTAAGAGCGAAGTGAAGGTCATTACCTTCCAGCCAACCGTCAGCTATGCCTTCAACGACCGGGTGTCGATTGGTTTTGGTCCGACTATCAACCGTATCGCCGGTACGCTTGAGTCCGATATCAACCTGCCAATCGCCGGGACCGGCTCCAACAACGTCAAGATCAAGGGTGATGACACCGCACTCGGCTTCAATGCCGGCCTGCTGGTACAAGCCACTGACACCACTCGAGTGGGTCTGACCTATCACTCGAAAGTGAAGTACAAGCTCGAAGGCCATACCGAAGTGACCAAGGGGGCCAACGTTCCCGCCAGTCTCTTGAACAACGGTCGTTACGACGCTTCGTTGAAGATCGACACCCCTGAATCCTGGGATCTGTCTGTTACTCAAGACCTGAGCGACGCCTGGAAACTCTATGCGGGCGCAACATGGACTCGCTGGAGCCGCCTGAAAGACATCACCGTCAATAACGAAGGCGTATCGGCCGCCGCAGGCAGTGGCGCTCTGGCTCCGCAAATTGTCGGCACCATCAAGGAAGACCAGAACTGGCACGACACCTGGGCCTACGCCCTGGGTACTTCGTACCGCGTGACCAAGCAGGTGGTACTGCGTACCGGCCTGACGTTCGACCAGTCGCCGACCAACAACACTGATCGCTCGCCTCGCATCCCTACCGGTGACCGGACGATCTTCAGTCTCGGCCTGGGCTACGACGTCATGCCGAACATGACCGTCGACCTGGCTTACTCCTACCTCAAGGAAGAACCTGTCAAAGTTGCACGCGCTAACGCACTGGGCCAGTCCTACAATGCCAAGTACGAAAACAGCGCCAACGGTTTCGGCCTGGGCGTGACGTACAAGTTCTGATGTAAAGCGGCACAAAAAAGCCCCGCACTCTTGCAAAAGAGGCGGGGCTTTTTAGTGGGCGGTGATCAGGGTTTGGAGGCCAACGCGTCTTCCACCGCCTTGACCAGGTCCGGGCTATCCGGCTTGGTCAGGCTGGAGAAGTTGGCGATCACCTTGCCCTGGCGGTCCACCACGTACTTGTAGAAATTCCACTTCGGCGCACTGCTCTGCTGCGCCAGGATCTTGAACAGATGCACCGCGTCCGGGCCCTTGACCTTCTGTGGTTCGGTCATGGTGAAGGTCACGCCGTAATTAACGTAACAAACCTTGGCAGTTTCCTCCCCGGTCTTGGCTTCCTGCTTGAAGTCATCGGACGGCACGCCAATCACTTCCAGCCCCTGGCCCTTGTAGCGCTGGTACAACGCTTCAAGCCCTTTGAACTGCGGCGCAAACCCGCAGAAGCTGGCGGTGTTGACGATCAGCAGCGGCTTGCCGGCAAAGCGCTGGCACAGGTCGATGGATTCCTTGGCGCGCAGCTTGGGCAACTGGCCTTCAAGCAACGGCGGGCAATCGGCAGCCATGGCGACACCGCCAAAAGCCACCATCAGAGCGGGTACTGCGAACCAGCGCATCTGCATGTGAGGTGTCCTTGAAAAGTCTCAGACACAGAACTTAACAGATCGCCATGCCCAACTGCATCAATGCCAGGCCGCCCTGTTGCCAGCCCCACCACGCCAGCAGCAGCAAGAGTCCTGCTCCTGCTGCGCCGAGCCAATGCCAGGCCGAATTCATGCCACCCCCATTTGCGCCTGCAAACGTGCCACCGGGCGCTCGCGCACCGGCCAGTTCAGCGCCGCTGCCACCAGGCTCAGGACGATTGCCACCTGCCAGATCAAATCGTAGCTGCCGGTTCGATCATAGACCACCCCGCCCAACCAGCCGCCGAGGAACGAGCCCAGTTGATGGAACAGGAACACGATCCCACCGAGCATGGAAAGGTTTCTGACACCAAACAAGGTCGCGACCGTGCCGTTGGTCAGTGGCACCGTGGACAGCCACAGGAAGCCCATCGCCATGCCGAACAGGTAGGCGCTGGTCTGCGTCACCGGCGCCCACAGGAAGATCACAATCACCACCGCCCGCAGCAGGTACAAACCGGTCAACAAACGGGGTTTGGACATGCGCCCGCCGAGCCATCCGGCGGTATAGGTGCCAAAGATATTGAACAGGCCGATCAATGCCAGCACGGTCGTCCCCACCGAGGCCGGCAAGTGCTGGTCCACCAGGTACGACGGCAAGTGCACGCCGATAAACACCACCTGGAAACCGCAGACAAAAAAGCCGAACGCCAGCAGCCAGAACCCTGAATGGGAGCAGGCCTCACCCAAGGCTTCGCGCAAGGTCTGCTGGCCAGCCACCGCAGGCAACGGTCGGTCCTTGAGCATGGTCACCAACGGCACGATCAGCGCCACCATCAGGCCCAGCACCAGCAACGCGGCGGACCAGCCAAGCCAGCCGATCAAACCGAGGGTGCCCGGCAACATGGCGAACTGGCCGAACGAGCCGGCGGCGCTGGCGATACCCATGGCCATGCTGCGTTTTTCCGGCGCCACGGCACGCCCCACGACGCCGAGGATCACCGAGAACGAGGTGCCCGACAGGCCAATGCCGATCAGCAACCCGGCACTCAGGGACAGCGACCACGCCGAATCCGAAAGGCCCATGAACACCAGGCCCAGCGCGTAAAGCACACCACCGATCATCACCACCTTGGCGGCGCCGAAGCGGTCGGCCAGGGCGCCGGTAAATGGCTGTGCCAGGCCCCAGATCAGGTTTTGCAGGGCGATGGCAAAGGCAAAGGTTTCACGACCCCAGCCGAATTCGGCACTCATGGGCGCCAGGAACAGGCCGAAGCCATGTCGCACGCCGAGGGACAACGCGAGGATCAGCGCACTCCCCACAAGAATCCAGCCGCTGGTGCGCCACATCGAGGTCATTTCTTATTCTCCGTTCGCGGGTATATACCCGCTTATCATCGAACAAACTCGCGTCAAGCGAGTTCATCCAGCAAGGCCAACAGGGTTTCGCGCTTTTCGGCGCCCAACTTATCAATCAATTTCTGCTGCGCCGCTTCCCAGGCCGGCAATGCGGCGGCGAGCCGTTCGATACCCGCCTCGGTCAGCAAGACCAGGCGGTTGCGCAAGTCATCGCCCTCCACCAACTGCACCAGGCCCTCGCCTTCCAGCACCCGCAGGTTGCGCCCCAGCGTGCTGCGATCCAGGCCCATGGCGTCGGCCAGGCTGGAAATGCTCGGTTGATCGAGGCGCTGCAGATTACACAGTAAAGAATACTGGGCAACGTTGATCCCGAAGCCGTCGAGAGCGCCGTCGTAATGCCTGCTGACGCCACGAGCGGCGCGACGCAGGTTTGTGCATAAACATTGGGAGGCAAGCATGGAGCGTGTATATACCCGGGATTAATGAAATGCAAGAAAGTGTTACAGCACCAGACTGATCAACACCGCCACTTCCAGCAGCTCCAACAGCGCGCCGGCGGTGTCGCCGGTGGTGCCGCCGAGGCGATTGACCATCAATTGGCGCAAGCCGATAAAACAAAGGGCAGCCACCAGCACGGCAATCCCGCCACTGAAACCGCCGATCAAGATACACGCCAGGCCGCTGAGGATCAGCACCTGTTGGCCGACGATCCGTGGCAAATGATCCGCCAGGGCCTGCCCCAGACCACCGGCGCGCACATAGCGCGTGGTGAGAAACAGCGCCAGCATTGAAGCGCGGCCAATCAACGGTGCGAGGATCAGCGCGGCGCCGTTGTGCTGCTCGATCAATGCCACCAGCGCGGTGAATTTGAGCAGCAACACCAGGCCCAGGGTGACCACCGCGATCGGGCCGCTGCGCGGGTCTTTCATGATGGTCAGGGTGCGCTCGCGGTCACCGAAGCCACCGAGCCAGGCGTCGGCGCTGTCGGCCAGGCCGTCCAGGTGCAGGCCGCCACTGAGCAGCACCCATGCGGTCAACAGCAGCGCGGCGTGCAGCAGCAATGGCGCGCCCATCAACACGGCGTTCAAGCCCCACAGCAGTAGCCCGAACAGCAGCCCCACCACCGGATAAAACAGCAACGAACGCCCCAGTTCCTGGGGCTGCGGCATGCCCGGCAAGCGAATCGGCAGGCTGCTGAGAAACTGCAAGGCGATCCAGAACGGCAACATGCTCAGCGTCCTTCCCTTAATACGCCATCCGCCTCGACCTGCAGGCTGAACAGGCCACCATGGCCGACTTCGACATTCAACAGTTGCTCACGCGGCAGGCCTCGCGCCTGGGCCAGCAGCAAACGCATGACTCCACCATGGCTGATCAGCAGCACTCGCTGGCCGGCATAAGCTTGATACAAGCGGCCGACAGCCCCCAAAACACGCGCGGAAAACTGTGA
Source organism: Pseudomonas sp. 21615526 (assembly GCF_013386245.1). NCBI lineage: Bacteria > Pseudomonadati > Pseudomonadota > Gammaproteobacteria > Pseudomonadales > Pseudomonadaceae > Pseudomonas > Pseudomonas sp. 21615526. The sequence continues at coordinate 61,808 of NZ_JACAOM010000050.1, forward strand.
AACCGGCTCGCCCTGCGGCGGCGTGAAACTGTAGGGATCAGCCCAGAACAGGCCCAGCGCGTCGGCGTCGGTTTCCATCAAGGCTGCAGCGCTCTGCCCTTCCCAGGCGCCGAAGTGCAGTTCCTGCAGATCCTTTTCGAGGGTGACCGGCAGGTTCAGGCGCGTGCCCAACTCCTCGGCAAACCGCGCACAACGTTGCAGCGGCGAACTGACCAGACGCTCCCAAGGGCCCTGCGCCACCACCGCCTCACGCATCTGCTCCCAGCCCTTGGCCGTGAGCGCATCGTCCAGGCTGCCGCGCAAGCCGCCGCCCAGTTCGGTTTCGCCGTGGCGCAGCAGGTCCAGGCGCAAAGTCATGCCGGGCGATCCGCTACGGCTGCTTCGGCGAAGGTCGCCATCTGCCCGTGCAGCGCGCAGGCCAGGCGCAGCAACGGCACGGCGAGCGCGGCGCCACTGCCTTCGCCCAGGCGCAGCCCGAGTTCCAGCAACGGCTCGGCGTTGAGGCTTTGCAGCACGTGACGATGGCCGGGCTCGGCACCGCGGTGGCCGAACAGCAGCCATTCACGACAGCCGGGGTTCAGGCGCGTCGCGACCAAGGCGGCGACGGTGCATATAAAACCGTCCACCAGCACCACGACACCTTCTTGGGCACAGGCCAGATAGGCACCGACCAGTGCGGCAATCTCAAAGCCGCCGAGGTTGAACAGGGTTTTCAGTGCGTCGTCGCGGTCGCCCGTGTGCAGTGCAAGGGCGCGCTCGATGACGGCGACCTTATGGCTGACACCCTGGGCGTTCAGGCCGGTGCCGGGGCCGGTCAGGTCGCTGACCTGGCAATCCAGCAGCGCGCAGGCCAGGGCACTGGCGGCGGTGGTGTTGCCGATGCCCATTTCGCCACCGATAAACAGTTGCGCACCGCTGGTGATAGCGCGGTGCACGCTGTCGCGGCCGGCTTGCAGGGCAAGTTGGCCCTGGGCTTCGGTCATTGCCGGGCCGTTGACGAAGTTGGCGGTACCGAGACCGATATTCAGGTGGCGGACGCCCGGCAGGTTCAACGTCGGGGTGATGGTGCCGAGGTCGACCACTTCCAGCTTGGCGTCGAGTTGGCGCGCAAGCACGCTGATGGCGGCGCCACCGGTGACGAAGTTGTGAAGCATCTGGCCGGTGACTTCCTGGGGGAAGGCGGAGACACCTTCGGCGACGACGCCGTGGTCGCCGGCGAAGATCGCGATCCACAGGTGGTCGACGCTGGGTTTGACCTGGCCCTGGAGGCCGGCCAGTTGGACGGCCACGGCTTCCAGCCGGCCGAGGGAGCCGGCGGGCTTGGTCAGTTGCTGCTGGCGGGCCAGGGCTTGTTCGTGGGCTTGGGTGTCGATCGTTTTGCAGGGGTTGAGCCACCAGGTGTCGGTCATAACGCAGTACCTTTCAAAGTCAGGGGCAGGCCGGCGACGGTCAGGACAACGCGCTGACAACGTTCGGCCAAGGCTTGATGCAGCCAACCGGCTTCATCGACATAGCGGCGAGTCAATTCGCCCAGCGGGACGACACCCATTCCGGTCTCGTTGCTGACAAAAATGATTTCTCCCGGGAGGGTGGCCAGGGTTTGTAGCAGGGCCTCGCGCTCGTGGTTGAGACGGTCGGGGTCTTCGAGCATCAGCAGGTTGGTGAGCCATAAGGTCAGGCAGTCGACCAGCAGGCAATGGTTCGGGGTGGCGTTTTCCTTGAGGACACGGGCCAGTTCGACGGGCTCTTCGATCAGGCCCCATTCGGATGGGCGGCGTTCGCGGTGGTGGGCGACGCGTGCGGTCATTTCGCCGTCCAGGGGTTGGCTGGTCGCTATGTAGGTGACGCTTAGGCCGCTGTCGGTGGCGAGTTTTTCAGCCAGGCGGCTTTTGCCGGAGCGGGCGCCGCCGAGGATCAACTGGAGCATGGGGTGTGCCTCTGTTTTTGACGGTGTGTATATCCGTTATTTCGGTAACGGCGGCTTATG
>NZ_JACAOM010000051.1:0-43530 GCF_013386245.1 Pseudomonas sp. 21615526
ACCCATAGTCGCCATTACAAAAATAACGGATATGCCCCCGATTCATCGCGCCCACCCCGGCCTGCGCTTCTGCACAAACGCCTGAGTCCCCTCAACCCCTTCCTCACCACAAACCGCCTCGGCAAACCACTCGGCAGCCTGGTCCAACAACGGCCCCAAAACCTGCTCACCACTGGCCAGCAGCAAAGCCTTGGTCCGCGCATTAGCCCCCGGAGCGCACCGCAAAACCTGCCCCAACACCTCATCCAGCCGCTCCGCCAACGCCTGCGGATCGTGCTCCACAAAATGCACCAACCCCAACCGCAGCGCCTCAACCCCATCAAACCGCGCCGCCGTCAAAGCCAGCCGCCGCGCCTGGGTCAGCCCGATACGCTTCACCACGAACGGGGCAATCTGCGCCGGCAACAACCCAAGGCCGGTCTCCGGCAACCCAAACTGCGCCTGATGATCCGCAATCGCCACATCACTGACACACACCAACCCAAACCCGCCGCCCAACACGGCACCCTCAAGCACCACAATCACCACTTGCGGCAGCGCCTCCACTTCCTGCAACAGCGTACCGAACGCCCGGTTCAACGCCTGCAAGCCACCCGCGGCTCCCGCGCGAGCCATGTCCTTCACATCGCCACCGGCCGAAAAATGCCCACCCGCGCCGCTGATAACCAACGCCCGCACGCTCTTGTCCCCAGCCACATCGGCCAGTACCGCACGCAGTTCGTTGACCATTTCCAGGCTCATGGCATTGCGGCTGTCCGGCCGATTGAGGGTCACATGCAGCACCCCGTTATGCGGTTCCAGCAACAACGTGTTCACGACTTCTTCCCCGGCAGGGTGCCCATCAATTTGCAGATGATCCCCAGCATGATCTCGTCCGCCCCACCACCAATCGACACCAGCCGCACATCGCGATAAGCCCGGGCCACCGGGTTGTCCCACATGAACCCCATGCCGCCCCAATATTGCAGGCAACTGTCGCTGACTTCCCGGCCCAGGCGGCCGGCCTTGAGCTTGGCCATGGAGGCCAGGCGCGTCACGTCCTGGCCCTTGATGTACTGCTCGGTGGCCTGGTACACCAGCGCCCGCAGGCATTCGATTTCGGTGGACAGTTCGGCCAGACGGAAGTGGATCACCTGGTTGTCGATCAGCGCCTTGCCGAAGGTCTTGCGTTCCTTGCAGTACTCGATGGTGCTGTCGATGCAGTACTCCAGGCCCTTGACCATATTGGCCGCGCCGAACAGCCGCTCTTCCTGGAACTGCAGCATCTGCATCATGAATCCCGCACCTTCATGGCCGATGCGGTTGCGCTGGGGGATGCGCACGTCGTCGAAAAACACCTGGGCGGTTTCCGAGCTGTGCATGCCGAGCTTTTCCAGGGGCGGGCTGACGCTGATGCCGGGGGTGTTCATCGGCACCATGATCAGCGACTTGTTGATGTGCGGCTTGTCGTCCGAGGTGTTGGCCAGCAGGCAGATGAAGTCGGCGCTCGGTGAGTTGGTGATCCACATCTTGCTGCCGTTGATCACGTAGTCAGTGCCGTCCTTGCGGGCATGGGTTTTCAGCCCGGCCACGTCGGAGCCGGCGCCGGTTTCCGAAACGCCGATGCAGCCCACCTGTTCGCCGCTGATGGCCGGGCGCAGGAATTCTTCGCGCAATTCATCGGAGCCGAAGCGGGCGAGGGCCGGGGTGCACATGTCGGTCTGCACGCCGATGGACATCGGGATGCCGCCGCAGCGAATGCTGCCGAACTCTTCGGCGGCGACGATCGAGTAGCTGTAGTCGAGGCCCATGCCACCGAATTTTTCCGGCTTGGAAATACCCAGCAAACCGAGGTCGCCGGCCTTGCGGAAGATCTCGTGGATCGGAAAGCGTCCGGCCTTTTCCCACTCATCCACATGCGGGTTGATCTCGCGCTCGACAAAGCCACGGACGGTGCGACGCAGTGCTTCGTGTTCCTGGGTGAAGATCATTTTTATTGTTCTCCCTATGGGGACGCGGGGCGTCCCGGGCTGCATTCCCACGCGGGGCGTGGGAACGATCATCAAAACCGCGCTGCACCAAAGCTGTTGGGCTGTAGTTGCCGCACCTCGGCCTCGTGGCAGATGTCCAGCAGAAACCCGAGCAAGGTTCGTGTATCCCGTGGGTCAATCAGCCCGTCGTCCCACAGGTTTGCGCTGCCGTAGAGGGCGGTGGACTGGCTGTCGAGTTTCTGTGCGGTGACCTGTTCGAGCATGTCGAGCACCTTGGGGTCGGGCACCAGGCCGTCTTTCAGTTGCTTGGCTTCGGTGACGATCCGCAGCACCTTGCCCGCCTGGGCGCCGCCCATCACGGCGGTGCGACTGTTGGGCCAGGCGAAGATAAAACGCGGGTCGAGCCCACGGCCGCACATCGCATAGTTGCCGGCACCATAGGAGCCGCCGACGACGATGGTCAGTTTCGGCACCCGGGCATTGGCCACCGCCTGGATCATCTTCGCGCCGTGCTTGATCACGCCTTGCTGTTCCGACTCGGTGCCCACCATGAAGCCGGTGGTGTTGTGGAAGAACAGCAGCGGTGTCTGGCTCTGGTCGCACAGCTGGATAAATTGCGCGGCCTTGCTCGCACCCTTCGGGGTGATCGGCCCGTTGTTGCCGATAAAGCCACAGGCGCGGCCCTGGATATGCAGGTGGCCGCAGACGGTGTGCGGGTCGAACTCGCCCTTGAATTCGAGGAAGTTGGAAGCGTCCGCCAACCGCGCGAGGATTTCGCGCACGTCGTAGGGCTTTTTCGGATCGTCGGGGATCAGCCCCAACAGCTCGTCAATCGGGTACAGCGGCTCGCTGTAAGCGCGCTTTGGCACAGGCGGCAAGCGGTCATCCCACGGCAACAGGCTGACAATCTCACGCACGATGCGCACGCCGTCAGCGTCGTTTTCCGCCAGGTATTCAGCGGTGCCGGCGGTTTGTGCATGCATCTCGGCGCCGCCCAGTTCTTCATCGGTGGCGACTTCGCCGGTGGCGGCCTTGAGCAGCGGCGGGCCGGCCAGGAACAGCTTGGCCTTGCCACGCACCACCACCACGTAATCCGAAAGGCCCGGCTGATACGCGCCGCCCGCCGTGGCCGAGCCATGCACCACGGTGATCTGCGGCAAGCCCATGGCCGACATCCGCGCCTGGTTGGCGAAGCTGCGTGCGCCTTCGACGAAAATCTCGGCGGCGTAGTTGAGGTTGGCGCCGCCGCTTTCTGCCAGCGTCACCACCGGCAGTTTGTTTTCCATGGCGATCTGTTGCAGGCGCAGGGATTTTTTCAGGCCCGAGGGGGAAATGGTCCCGCCCTTGATCGCGCTGTTGTTGGCCACCACCAGCATGCGCACGCCGCTGACGTAGCCGATGCCGGCGATCAACCCGCCCCCAGCGGCGCTGCCGTCTTTGTCATCGTGCAGTTTGTAGCCGGCCAGGCTCGCCAGTTCGAGGAACGGCGCGCCGGGGTCGAGCAATAAATTCAGGCGTTCCCGTGGCAGCAGTTGCCCGCGCTTGTCGAACCTGGCCTTGGCTTCGGCGGCCTTGCCCAGCAGGTTTTGCTCCAGCTGGCGCAATTGATTGACGCCCGTGAGCATCGCTTCGCGGTTCTGCGCGAATTGCGGGCTGTGGGCGTCGAGTTGCGAGTCGATCACCGGCATGGCTTATTTCTCCTCCTTGAGCACGTCCGGCAAGTAAGCCCGGTGGAAACCATTAAAGGACACGCTCGGCGGTTGCGCCTTGTGCAGCGGCCAGGCGCGGCTGCCCAGGCTGGCGGCGCCGTCGATGCGCAAGGTGCTGCCGCTGACGAACGCGGCGGCGGGGCTGAGCAAGAACACAATCGCCGCGCTGACTTCCGATTCGGTGCCGATGCGCTTGAGCGGTACATGCTCGCGCAAGGTCGGGATCACCGCCTTGAATGCGCCTTCGTAGGTGTCCATGCCGCTGGAGGCAATCCAGCCCGGCGCCACGGCGTTGACCCGCACCCCCGCGTAACCCCATTCAAAGGCGGCGGTCTTGGTGAAGTTGTCCATGCCCGAACGTGCCGCACCGGAGTGCCCCATGCCGGGCATGCCGCCCCACATGTCGGCGAGCATGTTGACGATGGACCCGCCGTGCTTGCTCATGCTCTGGTTGAACACTTCCCGGGCCATCAGGAAACCGCCCACCAGGTTGGTGCGCAACACGGTTTCAAAGCCCTTCTGGTTGATCGACGCGAGCGGCGAGGGGTACTGGCCGCCGGCGTTGTTCACCAGGCCATGAATCGGGCCGTGCTCCTGCAGGACCTGGCCGACCAGCGCCTTGACCGCTTCTTCATCACGAATATCGCAGGCCTGCCAGCTGGCGCGACCGCCGTCCTCACTGATCTCCGCGGCCACCGTTTGCAGTTTTTCCGGCTTGCGCCCCACCAGGATCACATGGGCGCCGAGGGCTGCCAGCTCGTGGGCGGTGCAACGGCCAATGCCACTGCCGCCGCCGGTAACGATGATGGTCTGCCCCTGGAACAGGTCGGCTTTGAAGATCGAGTCGAAGGCCACGGCGCGGGTCCTTTAAGTGAATTGATCGGCAATGTGCTGCGGCACGGCAATCGGGATTTCCAGCAGTTGCTGGGCGAAGGCCTTGCCTTGGGGATCGATGCGCAGGCTGGCAATCCCGCCGCCACCCAGGGCGTTTTCCAGCAGGAAGTTCAGGCTGTGGCTGCCGGGCAAATACCAGCGCTCGACGCGGCCGTGGATCGGGTCGAGCACGTGGCTCATCCAGTCGACGATCACTTCGGGCGTCAGTGCCTCGGCGATCCACGGCAAGTAGTCGGGCTCGCGGGCGATCACCCCGATGTTGCTGTGGTTGCCCTTGTCGCCGGAGCGGGCCACGGCCAGCTTGACCAGCGGCACGTTGGCGTCGGCGCGGCCTTGGGGTTTGGGCGGGTCGATCAATGCGATCGAGGTGTTCAGCGGTTTGGTGACGGGCAATTCGCAGGCATACCGTTCGCCAAGGAAGTCGACCTGCAATTGGCAGGCGCTTTTATCGATCAGGAATGAAAACAACCGAATCAGCGGGTACACCGTGGGTCGCCCGCCGACGATCCCGGTGAGCCCCGGCGCCATGCCGGTGGCCGCCTGGGCAATCTCCCGGGCGAACAGCACCAGCGCCTGTTTGCTGGGGTGACGCACCGCCAGTTTCACCACCACTTCGCGGCAGTCCTGGCGTTGGGCATGGGGGCCGTAGGTGGCTTCGCTGCCCAGCAGTTCGATGTTGATGTCGGTGTAGGGCGCCCAGCCGCGCTGGCTGAACAGCTCTGAGGTCTTGTTGATGATCGCCTGGCTGACCCGTTCGGCCTTGGCCACCGCGTCGATCCCGGCGATCAGGCAACTGGCGGTGCAGCGAAAACCATCCGGGTAGGTGGCGCTGACCTTGTATTGGTCGGTGGGCGGCAGGCCTTTGGCGCCGTGCAGGTGCACGCGGTTTTTGCCTTGTTGCCGGAGCTTGACCTGGCTGAAGTCGCAGATCACGTCGGGCAACAGGTAGGCGCGCGGGTCGCCGATTTCATACAGCAGTTGCTCGGCGACGCTCAGTTCGCTGATCAGTCCGCCGGTGCCCTCGACCTTGCTGACGGTGAACTGGCCGTCGGCACTGACCTCCACAATCGGGAAACCGATGTGTTCGTAGTCCGGCACCTCCCGCCAATCGGTGAAGTTGCCGCCGGTGCACTGCGCGCCGCATTCGATGATATGCCCGGCCAATGCCGCCTGGGCCAGGTGGTCGTAGTCCTGCCAGGACCAGTCGAACTCATGCACCAGCGCCGCGCTGACCACCGCGCTGTCCACCACACGGCCGGTGATGACGATATCGGCACCCAGCTCCAGCGCCTGCACGATACCGGGCGCGCCGAGGTAGGCGTTGGTGGATACGCACATCGGCGGAAAGGGCGCGCCGCTGAACATGTCGGTGACGCCGTGCAGTTGCTTGAACTGCGGTTGCAGGTCATCCCCCAGCAGTACGGCGATCTTCAACGGGATTCGGGCCTGGTCGCAGGCCGCCTGCAACGCGGCGGCGCAGGCCTGGGGGTTGATCCCGCCAGCGTTGCTGATCACGCGGATGCCCTGGCGCTGGATATCCGCCAGCAGCGGCGTCAGCACCTCGACGAAATCCGTGGCATAGCCGGCCTGGGGGTCTTTCATTCGCGCTCCGGCGAGGATCGACAGGGTGACTTCCGCCAGGTAGTCGAACACCAGGTAATCCAGCGTGCCGCCGTGCACCAACTGCGCAGCGGCGGTGCAGGTGTCGCCCCAGAAGGCGCTGGCGCAGCCGATGCGTACCGTCTTGTTCATGGGGCGTCCTTCCTCTGGTTTGCTGATACCAACACTACCAAGCAAGCGCTTGGTTTGTAAACTCTGGTCATAACTTTGCCCCAAGCGCTTGCTTGGTTGGCTGCCACGGCCTAAATTGCCGCCCAAGACGTAACCAGAAGTTAAGGAGAGCAGCATGGATGAGCAAAAAGCCCTGCGGGTGATGCGCACCATGGTCGACGCCGGCCAATTGACCGACCCCGACAGTGCCCGTGGCAAGCTGCTGCAAACCGCGGCCCACCTGTTTCGCAACAAGGGTTTTGAGCGCACCACCGTGCGTGACCTGGCCGGCGCGGTCGGGATCCAGTCCGGCAGCATCTTTCATCACTTCAAGAGCAAGGACGAAATCCTGCGGGCGGTGATGGAGGAAACCATCCACTACAACACCGCCCTGATGCGCGCTTCCCTGGCCGAGGCGAGCAACGTGCGCGAGCGGGTGCTGGCGCTGATTCGTTGCGAATTGCAGTCGATCATGGGCGGCAGTGGCGAGGCCATGGCGGTGCTGGTGTATGAATGGCGTTCCCTGTCGGCCGAGGGCCAGGCCCAGGTGCTGGCCTTGCGCGATATCTACGAAGAGATCTGGTTGCAGGTGCTGGGGGAGGCGAAAAACGCCGGTTACATCAAGGGCGATGTGTTTATCACGCGGCGTTTCCTGACGGGCGCCTTGTCCTGGACCACCACCTGGTTTCGCGCCCAGGGCAGCATGACCCTGGAGCAACTGGCCGACGAAGCCTTGCTGATGGTGTTGAAAGCTGACTAGCCCTTTCGCGCAAGCTATTAATTGTGTGGCAGAAAGTTGTCTCGATAGACAAAAACGCCTAGCTTAGCGGGATCAAAGTTTTCGACGGTGTGTGCCTTGATGTTTTCGCCTTGGCGATTGGCTGCAGGACTCTCAATATGGGCACTTGGCGCACTGTGGCTGATGCCTGCCTCGGCCGCCCAACTGGTGAGGGTCGGTGCTGCGCATTTCCCGCCATACACCGTGCGCCCGGAGCAGGGCGCCGACACCGGGTTACTGCCGCAACTGGTGGAAGCCTTGAACGCCCTGCAAACCGACTACCAGTTTGTGCTGGTACCCACCTCGATTCCCCGGCGTTTTCGCGACTTCCAGCAAGGTCGGGTGGACATGGCGATCTTCGAAAACCCCAAGTGGGGCTGGCAGGATATTGCCCACACCGATGTCGACATGGGCCTGGAGGATGCGGAAATCTTCGTGGCCCAGCAGGAGCCCGGTCGCGACCAATCGTATTTCGCCGACCTGACCGGCAAGCGCCTGGCGGTGTTCAGCGGCTATCACTACGCGTTCGCCAACTTCAACCCCGACCCCAAGTACATGGCGGAGCACTTCAACGCCACCTTGACCTATTCCCACGACAGCAACCTGCTGATGGTCGCCCGGGGCCGGGCCGACATCGCCCTGGTGACACGTTCCTACCTCAGTGATTTCCTGGTGCGCAATGCCGATACGGCGGGGCAGTTCCTGGTGTCCGAGCGGATCGACCAGGTGTACCACCACTATGCGTTGCTGCGGCCCAAGGCGCCGATCACGGGGCCGGCGTTCGCCGGGCTGCTCAAGCAGCTGAGGGACAACGGCCAGTTGCTGAAGATCTTCGAGCCTTACCGCATCGATGTAATGCCGGTACCGTGATCGTCTAAATTTTTGCCCTCGGCTCACGTCACTTGTTGAACTGTCGACGATTCGTGAGCCCATCCCATGTCCAATCTGAATGACCTGTCAGTGCTGTCCTTGCCGGCGGGACCCGCCCTGAATGCTGATGAAACTGATAGCCGCCTGAGCCTCACCCTTGAGGGCCAGCCGCTGATTCGCCTGCGCCTTGAGCGGGGTGATGAGGTGCAGGTGCATTTGCAGGAGCCCGCCAGTGTGCCGGCTGCCCGTGCCTTGTGGGCGGCGTGTTATTGGCTGTTTGCCAGGGAGCCCGGGCGTCAGCGACTGGTCTGGTGTCTTGAGCATGCGCCGGAAGATGCCTTGCGCAGTGGGTTGCTGGTGGCGACCGGGGTTGCCGGGCAGTTTCATTGCGAGCGCACGTTGTTCTGGCAGTTGCCGCAACCGTGGCTGGGGCAATCTCTCACGGGGACTTATCCGCAGCAGATGATCATCAGCGGTGGCAAGCGTCATCCTGCCCGTGCGCCGAAGCCGCGGGGCGAGGTGTATCGACGGTTTGATGCGCGGCTGGGGGCGTGGATTTCACTGCGTACGGTGGAGATTGATGTTGATCTGGCGCGCTTCAATCGTTGGCAGAACAGTGCGCGGGTGGCGAATTTCTGGCAGGAAACTGGCAGCCTGGAACAGCATCGGGAGTATCTGGACAAGCTGGAAGCGGATCCCCATGCGTTGACGTTGATTGGCTGTTTCGATGATGAGCCGTTTGCTTATTTCGAGGCGTATTGGGCGAAGGAGGATCGGATTGCGCCGTTTTATGATGCGGCGGATTACGATCGCGGGATTCATATGCTGGTGGGCGAAGAGCACCACCGTGGTCCGCACAAGGTAGCGAGCTGGTTGTCGGCGCTGGTGCATTACTTGTTTCTCGATGATCCGCGTACGCAGCGTGTGGTGGCTGAGCCTCGGGCGGATAACGGGAAGATGATTGGGCATATGCAGAATCAGTGTTTCCACTGTGAGAAGGAGTTTGATTTTCCTCATAAGCGGGCGGCGTTGATGATTCTGGGGCGGGAACGGTTTTTTGAGCGGTGTGGGTTGGTTTGACTGAGCAAAAAATCTGAGTGCACGAAGATCAAATGTGGGAGCGGGCTTGCTCGCGAAAGCGCAGTGTCAGTCAATGCATGTGTGACTGATCCACCGCTTTCGCGAGCAAGCCCGCTCCCACATGGGATGTGTGGCGCGTCAGGCCCGCCGCGCAAACGTGTCGCTATGGGTCCCGGAAACCTTCCGGCAATGCACCAGCGCATCGCGAATCATAAAGTTCACCAACGTCGGTGAAACCCCCAGCTCCTTGGCAATATCCTTCTGCGGCACCCCGTGCAGCCGGTACATCTCAAACGCGTAACGCGTGCGCTGAGGCAACTCGGTCAAGGCGTCGGCAATGTTCTCCAGCGTCGAAAAGTTGATGTGCGAGGTCTCAGGTGAAGCGCCGTGAATAACCACATTCAAGCCTTCCTCTTCCGTGCCGGAATATTTCAGCTCCAGCGCCTGCTTGCGGTAGTGATCAATAGCCAGGTTGCGCACGATCTGGAACAGGTAACTGAGCTGCGCCTTGAACGATGACGTGATGGTGGGGGCCGATTGCAACCGGAAGTAGGCGTCTTGCACCACGTCTTCGGCGCGGGATCGGCAGCCGGTAATACGCGCTGCGATCTTGACCAGGATCAGTCGATTGTCGACGAAGGCCTGGAGTAGGGGTGAGTCGCACCTGCCTGTGGATACTTGTTCCGTCATGGAAATCACCTTGTTGCAAGAGAAGGTTGGGGGAGGGCGTCCTTGCTGAGGCCTCCTACACATCGGGCAACAAATTATGCTTAATGATAATGATTGTCAAATGAGAAGACGAACTAATCTTATGCTTTATCGAGAGGTGTGAACGGCGTCTCGCTGACTAATTATTTCCCGGTGCCATCCGTTCTCATGGGTGAAAGGCCAGTTAACAAACCGGCCAAGGATCAGCGCCTGGAGGAGGACAAAATGGGTTTTTATCGTGTGAGCGGGAGTGGTCTGAAATGAACACGCCGGCTCGATTACGCCTGTTTTGCCTGCCTTACTCCGGCGCCAGCGCCATGGTCTACAGCCGCTGGCGGCGGGCGCTGCCGGAGTGGTTGCAGGTGCGGCCGCTGGAGTTGCCGGGGCGCGGCATGCGCATGGACGAGCCGTTGCAGCGCGATATCAAAAAACTGGCCGGGCAACTGGCTGATGAGATCCGCGCCGAGCTGGACGGCCCCTACGCCTTGTTCGGCCACAGCCTCGGCGGCCTGCTGGCCTTCGAACTGGCCCATGCCCTGCGCGAACGGGGCGCGCCGCCGCCATTGGCGCTGTTTGCCTCGGGTACCGCCGGCCCGGCCTGTCGCGATGTCAGCGAATACGCCATCGAGAAAAACGACGAGCAACTGATCGCCCGCCTGCGGGAACTCAAGGGCACGGGCGAAGACGTGCTGGCCAACGCCGAACTGATGCAGTTGATGCTGCCGATCCTGCGGGCCGACTTCCTGCTGTGCGGCAGTTTCGAATACGGCGAGCGTGAGCCGCTGAGCCTGCCCATCCATGTATTCGGCGGCAAGCAGGACACGGTGCGCGCCGATCAACTGCTGGACTGGCAGCAAGACACCGCCAGCGGTTTCTCCCTCGACATGTTCGACGGTCACCACTTCTTCCTGGTGCAGCACGAGAGTTCCGTACTGCGCTGTGTGCGGCGTTACGCCGACGAACACCTGGCCCGCTGGCGCAACGACGCCGCGCGGCAGATGGCCCGGGCAACCGGCTGAACAAGCCCCCCCGGCCACACATTCCCCGATTTCCCAGTAAGCCGATTTCAGGCAGGAACCCCATGATGGACGCCTTCGAACTTCCCCGCACCCTGGTTCAGTCCCTTCAACGCCGCGCCGCGCAAACCCCGGATCGACTGGCGTTGCGCTTCCTTGCCGAGACGGCCGAACAGAGCGTTGTCCTCAGTTACCGCGACCTCGACCTGCGCGCCCGCACCATCGCCGCCGCCTTGCAGGCCGACGCCGGGCGGGGCGATCGTGCGGTGCTGCTGTTCCCCAGCGGGCCGGATTACGTCGCGGCGTTCTTTGGTTGCCTGTACGCCGGGGTCATCGCGGTGCCGGCCTATCCGCCGGAGTCCGCCCGCCGTCATCATCAGGAGCGGCTGCTGTCGATCATTGCAGACGCCGAGCCGCGGTTGCTGCTGACCACGTCCAGCCTCGGTGATTCGCTGGCGCAACTCGAAGGCGCGCCGCAGTTGCTGTGCGTCGACAGCCTCAATGCCGAAATCGCGAGCCATTGGGTTGCGCCCAACTTGCAAGACGATGACATCGCCTTCCTGCAGTACACCTCCGGCTCCACTGCGTTGCCCAAGGGCGTGCAAGTGACCCACGGCAACCTGGTGGCCAACGAGCTGCTGATTCGCCGGGGCTTCGGCATCGACCTGAACCCCGACGACGTGATCGTCAGTTGGTTGCCGCTTTACCACGACATGGGCCTGATCGGCGGGCTGCTGCAGCCGATCTTCAGCGGTGTGCCGTGCGTATTGATGTCGCCGGCGTACTTCCTTGGCCGGCCATTGCGCTGGCTCGAAGCGATCAGCGAATACGGCGGCACCATCAGCGGCGGGCCGGACTTCGCCTATCGCTTGTGCAGCGAGCGAGTCAGCGAATCGGCATTGGATCGCCTGGATTTGAGCAAGTGGCGCGTGGCGTACTCCGGCTCCGAGCCGATCCGCCTCGACACCCTCGAACGCTTCGCCGAGAAGTTCGCCGCCTGCGGTTTTACCCCGAACAATTTCTTCGCCTCCTACGGCTTGGCGGAGGCCACCTTGTTCGTTGCCGGCGGCACCCGTGGCCACGGCATCCCGGCCCTGCGCCTGGACGAACAGGCTCTGGCCGCCAACCGCGCCGAGCCAGGGCAGGGCGCGGCGATCATGAGTTGCGGCACCAGCCAGCCCGAGCACGCGGTGCTGATTGCCGACCCCGCCACCCTGGCGACGCTCCCCGACAATGCCGTCGGTGAAATCTGGGCCACCGGCCCGAGCATCGCCCACGGCTACTGGCGCAACCCTGAAGCCACCACCAAGACTTTCGTTCAGCACGAAGGCCGTACCTGGCTGCGGACCGGCGACCTCGGGTTTATCCGCGAAGGTGAAGTGTTCATCACCGGCCGGCTGAAAGACCTGCTGATCGTGCGGGGCCACAACCTGTATCCCCAGGACATCGAGCAAGCCATCGAGCGCGAAGTGGAAGTGGTGCGCAAGGGCCGGGTCGCCGCGTTCGCGGTGAATGACCAGGGCCTGGAAGGCATTGGCATCGCCGCCGAAATCAGCCGCAGCGTGCAGAAAATCCTGCCGCCGGAAGCACTGATCAAGGCGATTCGCCAGGCGGTGGCCGAAGCCTGCCAGGAAGCGCCGAGCGTGGTGGTGCTGCTCAACCCCGGTGGCTTGCCGAAAACGTCCAGCGGCAAGGTGCAGCGCTCGGCCTGCCGCACACGCCTGGCGGACGGCAGCCTCGACAGTTATGCGCAGTTCCCTGGCGTGCAAGCGCAGGCGGGTGATGCGGTGCTGGCGTCCGAGCTGCAAAGCCGGATTGCCGCGATCTGGTGCGAGCAATTGCAGGTGACGCAGGTCGCCGCCGACGATCACTTCTTCCTGCTGGGGGGCAACTCCATCAGCGCCACCCAGGTCGTCGCCCGGCTGCGGGAAACCCTCGGCCTGGAACTGAACCTGCGCCTGTTGTTCGAAGCGCCCACCCTGGCCGCCTTCGCCACCAGCGTCGGGCAATTGCAGCAGGACGGCGGCGTGGCCCAAGGCGCAATCCATGGGTTGTCGCGCCAGGAAGACCTGCCGCAATCCCTCGCGCAAAACCGCTTGTGGATCACCTGGCAACTCGACCCGCACAGCAGCGCCTACACCATTCCCGGCGCCTTGCGGTTGCGCGGCGAGCTGGATGAAGACGCGGTGCGCGCAACCTTCCAGCAACTGATCCAGCGCCACGAAGCCCTGCGCACGCGCTTCTTCGAGCGCGATGGCCAGGCCTTCCAGCGGGTCGACGCCAAGGCTGATTTCGACCTGCAAGTCATCGACCTCAGCGATTTGCCTGCCGCCGAGCGGGAAGCCCGTGCCAAGCAGATTCGTGAAGACGAAGCCCGCACCCAGTTCGACCTGGAGAAAGGCCCGCTGCTGTGGGTAACGCTGGTACGCCTGGATGACGAAGACCACCAACTGCTGGTGACCCTGCACCACATCATCGCGGACGGCTGGTCGCTGAACGTGTTGATCGACGAATTCTCGCGACTGTACGCCGCTGCGTCCCAGGGCCAACCCCTGGAGCTGCCAGCGCTGGCCCTGCAATACGCCGACTACGGAAGTTGGCAGCGCCAGTGGCTGGCCGAAGGCGAGGGCCAGCGGCAACTGGCTTACTGGAAACAACAACTGGGCGACGAGCACCCAACCCTGAGCCTGGCCACCGATCACCCGCGTTCGGCGCAGCACCTGCGCAGTGCCTCGCGTCACAGTGTGCGTGTGAGCGCGAGCCTCGGCGAAGCCATTCGCAAGACTGCCCAAAGCCACGAATCCACGCCGTTCATGCTGTTGCTCGCGGCGTTCCAGAGCCTGCTCTATCGCTACAGCGGCCAGCGCGATATCCGCATCGGCGTGCCCAACGCCAACCGTCCGCGCCAGGAAACCCAAGGCCTGATCGGGTTCTTTATCAACACCCTCGTACTGCGCGCCGAACTGGATGCGCGCCTGCCCTTCGCCGAGTTGCTGACGGCAACCCGCACCGCAGCGCTGGGTGCCCAGGCCCATCAGGACCTGCCTTTCGAACAGCTGCTGGAAGCCTTCCCCCAAGCTCGGGAACAAGGCCTGTTCCAGGTGATGTTCAACCACCAGCAACGTGACCTCGGCGCCTTGCGCCGCTTGCCGGGCCTGCTTGCCGACGAGCTGGCATGGCACAGCCGCGAAGCCAAGTTCGACCTGCAACTGCACACTGAAGAAGACCGCAACGGGCGCCTGAGCCTGTCCTTCGACTACGCCGATGAGCTGTTCGACGCCGCCACCATCGAGCGCCTGGCCGGGCACTTCATCAACCTGCTGCAAGCCATTTGCGAGCAACCACAACAGGCCATCGGCGACCTGAAGCTGTTGCACGCCGACGAGCAGCGCCAACAACAGCAGTGGAGCGCTGCGCCGTGCACACCGGCGCAGCGCTGGCTGCCGGAACAACTTAACCAACACGTCTCGGAACGCACCGCAGTGGTGTGGCAGGACGGCAGCCTGACCTTCGCGCAATTGCACACCCAGGCCAACCGCCTGGCCCATTACCTGCGGGACAAGGGCGTCGGCCCGGACGTGTGCGTGGCCATCGCCGCCGAGCGTTCGCCGCAACTGCTGATCGGCCTGCTGGCAATCATCAAGGCCGGCGGCGCCTATGTGCCGCTGGACCCGGATTATCCCGCCGAACGCCTGGCCTACATGCTCAAGGACAGCGGCGTGCAACTGCTGCTGACCCAGACTTCACTGCTGGAACAACTGCCCACGGCGCAAGGCGTGTGCGTCATCGCCATGGACAGCCTCAAGCTCGACAGTTGGCCGACCCACGCGCCGGGTTTGCACCTCAATGGCGACAACCTCGCCTATGTGATCTACACCTCCGGCTCCACCGGCCAGCCCAAGGGCGTGGGCAACACCCATGCCGCGCTGGCCGAGCGCTTGCAGTGGATGCAAGCCACCTACCAATTGGATGAAACCGATGTGCTGATGCAAAAGGCGCCCATCAGTTTCGACGTGTCGGTGTGGGAGTGTTTCTGGCCGCTGATCACCGGTTGCCGCCTGGTGCTGGCCGGCCCCGGCGAGCATCGCGATCCCCATCGCATCGCGCAGTTGGTGCAGGAACACGGCGTGACCACGCTGCACTTTGTGCCGCCGCTGTTGCAGCTGTTTGTCGACGAACCGTTGGCTGCCGAATGCACCAGCCTGCGTCGCCTGTTCTCCGGCGGTGAAGCGCTGCCTGCCGAGTTGCGCAACCGGGTGCTGGCGCAGTTTCCGGCGGTGCAGTTGCACAACCGGTATGGCCCCACCGAAACCGCGATCAACGTCACGCACTGGCATTGCCAGGCCGAGGACGGCGAGCGTTCGCCGATTGGCCGGCCGCTGGGCAATGTGATTTGCCGGGTGCTGGATGATCAGTTCGAGCCGCTGCCGGCGGGTGTGCCGGGTGAGTTGTGCATCGGTGGCATCGGCCTGGCCCGGGGTTACCTCGGGCGTGCGGGGCTGACCGCCGAACGCTTTGTCGCCGACCCGTTTGGTGAGGCTGGCGCACGCCTGTATCGCACCGGTGACCGCGTGCGCTGGAGCACCGACGGTGTGCTGGAATACCTCGGGCGCCTGGATCAGCAGGTCAAACTGCGTGGCTTCCGTGTCGAGCCTGAAGAAATCGAAGCCCGCCTGCTGGCTCTCGACGGCATCGCCCAAGCGTTGGTGCTGGTGCGGGAAACCGCAGCCGGTGCGCAGTTGATCGGTTACTACACCGCCAGCGAACCGTTGGATGAACAGGACGTAAAAACCGCCCTGGCCGCCGAGCTGCCGGAGTACATGGTCCCGGCGCAATTGATGCGCCTGGACGCGATGCCCCTGAGCCCAAGCGGCAAACTGGATCGTCGCGCCTTGCCGGAACCGGTGTGGCAGGTACGTGAGCACGTCGAACCTGAAACAGCGCTGGAACAGCAAATCGCCGCGATCTGGCGTGAAGTCCTGGCGCTGCCACGCATCGGCCTGCGGGACGACTTCTTCGCCCTTGGCGGCCATTCGTTGCTGGCGACGCAAATCATCTCCCGCACCCGCCAGGCCTGTGACGTCGAACTGCCGTTGCGCACGCTGTTCGACGCCAGCGAGCTGGGGGCTTTCGCCGAGCAGGTCCGGCTGATCCAGGCCGCCGGGCAACGTAACCAACAGCTGGCCATCGGCAAGGTCGACCGCAGCCAACCGGTGCCACTGTCCTATTCCCAGCAGCGCATGTGGTTCCTCTGGCAGATGGAGCCCGACAGCCCGGCGTATAACGTCGGCGGCATGGCGCGCTTTCGCGGGGTGCTGGACGTGGGCCGTTTCGAGGCGGCGTTGCAGGCCTTGATCATGCGTCATGAAACCCTGCGCACGACTTTCCCGAGCATCAATGGCGTGGCGCAGCAGAAGGTTGCGGCGCAAACCGGCGTGCGCATGGATTGGCAGGATTTCTCGGCGTTCAGTGAGGCCGAGCGGCAACGGCGTGTGCAGCAACTGGCCGATCATGAAGCCCACACGCCGTTCAATCTGGAGACCGGTCCACTGCTGCGCGCCTGCCTGGTCAAGGCCGGCGAGCAGGAACATTACCTGGTGCTGACCCTGCACCATATCGTCACCGAAGGCTGGGCCATGGACATCTTTGCCCGTGAACTCAGCGCGCTGTATGAAGCGTTCATCGACGACCGCGAATCGCCACTGGCGCCATTGCCGGTGCAGTACCTCGACTACAGCGCGTGGCAGCGCCAGTGGCTGGAGTCCGGCGAACGCCAGCGCCAACTGGATTACTGGACCGCGCAACTGGGCACCGAACATCCGCTGCTGGAACTGCCGGCCGACCGTCCGCGGCCGCCGGTGCAAAGTCACCAGGGCGAGCTGTACCGTTTCGATTTGAGCGACGACCTCGCCGCCCGCGTGCGTGCCTTCAACGCCGAGCGTGGCCTGACCCTGTTCATGACCATGACCGCCACCCTCGCGGTATTGCTCTACCGCTACAGCGGCCAGACTGACCTGCGCATCGGTGCGCCGGTGGCCAACCGGATTCGCCCGGAAAGCGAAGGGCTGATTGGCGCATTTCTCAACACCCAGGTGCTGCGTTGCCAGCTCAACGGGCAGATGAGTGTCGGCGAACTGTTTGACCAGGTTCGCCACACCGTGATCGAAGGCCAGTCCCATCAGGACCTGCCGTTCGACCATCTGGTGGAGGCCCTGCAACCAACCCGCAGCGCGGCGTACAACCCGCTGTTCCAGGTGATGTGCAACGTGCAGCGCTGGGAATTCCAGCAAAGCCGCACCCTGGCCGGGATGACCGTCGAATACCTGGCCAACGATGCCCGCGCCACCAAGTTCGACCTCAACCTGGAAGTCACTGACCTCGATCATCGCCTGGGTTGCTGCCTGACCTACAGCACCGACCTGTTCGACGAGCCGCGCATTGCGCGCATGGCGGCGCATTGGCAAAACCTGCTGGAAGCCTTGCTTGCCGATCCGCAACAGCGCCTGAGTGAGTTGCCGTTGCTGGAGGCTGGCGAACAGCGCGCCCTGCAAGACAGCCTCGGTATTGAAGCCGGCGAGCATCGCCTCGACCAGTGCATCCATCACCTGTTCAGCGAGCAGGCCCTGGCCCGTGCCGATGCACCGGCGTTGACCTTTGCCGGGCAGACCCTGAGCTACAGCGAACTCGACAGCCGTGCCAATCGCCTGGCCTGGATGCTCCGCGAGCGCGGCGTGGGCCCGCAGGTGCGGGTCGGCCTGGCGTTGCCGCGTTCGCTGGAAATGGTCGTCGGCCTGCTGGCAATCCTCAAGGCCGGCGGCGCCTATGTGCCGCTGGACCCGGAATACCCGCTGGACCGCCTGCACTACATGATCGAAGACAGTGGCATCGGCCTGTTGCTCAGCGATGCCGCGATGTTCGACGCATTGGGCGAACTGCCTGAGAGTGTCGGCCGCTGGTGCCTGGAAGATGACCTGCTGACCCTGGCGGACTACCCGGCAAGCGAGTTGCCTTTCATCAGCCTGCCGCAACATCAGGCCTACTTGATCTACACCTCCGGTTCCACCGGCAAGCCCAAGGGCGTGGTGGTGTCCCACGGTGAAATTGCCATGCATTGCCAGGCGGTGATCGAGCGCTTCGGCATGCGCCCGGATGACTGCGAGCTGCACTTCTATTCCATCAACTTTGACGCTGCCACCGAGCGTCTGCTGGTGCCGTTGCTCAGTGGTGCCCAGGTTGTGTTGCGGGCCCAGGGCCAGTGGGACGCGGAAGAAATCTGCGGGCTGATTCGTCGGCACCGCATCAATATCCTGGGCTTCACCCCAAGCTATGGCAGCCAGTTGGCGCAATGGCTGGCCACGCAAGACCAGACCCTGGCGGTGCGCATGTGCATCACCGGCGGTGAGGCCCTGACCGGCGAACACTTGCAGCGCATTCGCGCGGCATTCAAGCCGGCGCTGTTTTTCAACGCCTATGGTCCGACTGAAACCGTGGTGATGCCGTTGGCCAGCCTGGCCCCGGAAGCCTTGGAAGAGGGCGCCGGCAGCGTGCCGATCGGCAGCATCATCGGCGCGCGTGTGGCCTACATTCTGGATGCGGATCTGGCGCTGGTGCCGCAAGGCGCGACCGGCGAGTTGTACGTCGGCGGTGCAGGCCTGGCCCAGGGGTATCACCAGCGTCCGGGGATGACGGCGGAGCGGTTTGTCGCGGATCCGTTTGCCACGAACGGCGGTCGCCTGTATCGCACCGGCGACTTGGTGCGCCAGCGTGCCGATGGCCTGGTGGAATACCTCGGTCGTATCGACCATCAAGTGAAGATTCGCGGGTTCCGCATCGAGCTGGGGGAAATTGAAACCCGCCTGCTGGAACACCAGGCGGTGCGTGAAGCAGTGGTGTTGGCGCTGGATTCCCCGAGCGGCAAACAGTTGGTGGCCTACCTGATCAGCGACGAAGAACACGGTGCACTGCGTGAATCCCTCAAGGCGCATTTGAAAGCGCAGCTGCCGGACTACATGGTGCCCGCGCACCTGATCGTTCTCGACAGCATGCCGCTGACTGCCAACGGCAAACTCGACCGCCGCGCCTTGCCGCAGCCGGACCCCGAGGCGAATCGTCAACAGTACGTGGCGCCGCGCAACGAGCTGGAGCAAACCCTGGCGGTCATCTGGTGCGCGGTACTGAACGTGCAACAGGTAGGCCTTGACGACAACTTCTTCGAGTTGGGCGGTGACTCGATCCTGTCGATCCAGGTGGTCAGCCGGGCCCGGCAGGCAGGGATTCATTTCAGCCCGCGTGATTTGTTCCAGCACCAGACCGTGCAAACCCTGGCCGCCGTGGCGACCCGCAGCGAGCAGGTCAGCGCCGAACAAGGCGTGTTGACCGGCGCGTCCGGGCTGACGCCGATCCAGCACTGGTTCTTCGACACCGACATCCCGGAGCGTCAACACTGGAACCAGGCATTGCTGCTGGAGCCGGTTCAGGCCCTGGAACCTCATCGCCTGGAGCAAGCGTTGCTGGCGGTGCTGGAACATCACGACGCCCTGCGCCTGAGCTTCACCCAGCGCGACGCCCAATGGCACGCCGAACACTTGGCTGTGCCGGAAGGCGGCCTGCTGTTGCAAGCCCAGGTAGCGGACATGGAGCAGTGCAGCGCGCTGTTCACCGACACCCAGCGCAGCCTCAACCTTGCCCATGGCCCGTTGTTGCGCGCGTTGCTGGTGGACGGCCCGCAAGGCCAGCGCCGGCTGCTGATCGCGATCCATCACCTGGTGGTGGACGGCGTTTCCTGGCGGGTATTGCTCGAAGATTTGCAAACCGTGTATCGCCAGTTGAGCGACGGCCAGCCGGTCAACCTGCCGGCCAAGACCAGCGCCTTGCGCGACTGGGCGGCGCGGTTGCAGGCGTATGCCGGCAGCGAATCCCTGCGTGAGGAGCTGCACGTGTGGCAGCAACAGTTGGCCGGCCCTGCCGTTGAATTGCCGGTGGATCGCCCACAGGGTTCGCTGCGCAATCGCGACGCGGATACCGTCAGCGTGCGCCTGGATGCCGAGCGCACCCGCCAGTTGTTGCAGCAGGCGCCAAGTGCCTACCGCACCCAGGTAAACGATTTGCTGCTGACCGCCCTGGCCCGTGTGCTGTGCCGCTGGAGTGGCCATGAATCGGCATTGATCCAGCTGGAAGGCCACGGCCGCGAACCGCTATTCGACGAGATCGACCTGACCCGCAGCGTCGGCTGGTTCACCAGCGCCTACCCGCTGCGCCTGACCCCGCTGCATATCGAAGAGGCCGCCGGGCAGGGCGCCTCGATCAAGGCGATCAAGGAGCAACTGCGCGGCGTGCCCCACAAGGGGTTGGGTTATGGCGTGCTGCGCTACCTGGCCGACGACCTGTGCCGCCAGACCATGGCCGCGTTGCCGAGCGCCAGTATCACCTTCAATTACCTCGGCCAGTTCGACCAGAGCTTTGGCGCCGACGCACTGTTCCACCCGCTGGACGAGTCCGCCGGGATCGCCCACGACCCGGACGCGCCGTTGCCCAACGCGCTGAGTGTCGACAGCCAGGTGTACGGCGGTGAGCTGGTGCTGCGCTGGACCTTCAGCCGCGAGCGTCACCACAGCCAGACCATCGCTGAACTGGCGGACGCTTATCTGGCGGAACTGCAAAGCCTGATCGAACATTGCCTCAAGGCAGACGCGGGCGGCCTTACGCCGTCGGACTTCCCGCTGGCGCACCTGACCCAGGGGCAACTCGATGCGCTGCCGGTGCCGGCCAATGCCATCGAAGACGTGTACCCGCTGACCCCGATGCAGGAAGGCTTGCTGCTGCACACCCTGCTGGAACCGGGCACCGGCCTCTACTACATGCAGGACCGCTACCGCATCAACAGCGCCCTGGACCCCGAGCGTTTCGCCCAGGCCTGGCAGGCGGTGATCGCCCGTCATGAAGCCTTGCGCGCCTCGTTCTGCTGGAACGTCGGCGAAGACATGTTGCAGGTTATCCACAAGCCCGGCAGCACGCCGATCGAGTACCTCGACTGGAGCCAGGAGCCGGAAAGCGAGCAGGAACCGCGCCTGCAAGCGTTGCTGAAAAGCGAGCGTGAAGCCGGTTTCGATCTGCTTAACCAGGCGCCATTCCACCTGCGGCTGATCCGCGTGGGCGAAGCCCGCTACTGGTTCATGATGAGCAACCACCACATTCTGATCGATGCGTGGTGCCGCTCGCTGCTGATGAACGATTTCTTCGACATCTACATGGCCCTCGGCGAAGGTCGCGAAGCGCAACTGGCGACGCCACCGCGTTACCGCGATTACATCGCCTGGCTGCAACGCCAGAACCTCGCCGAGGCGCGCCAGTGGTGGCAGCAGAACCTGCAAGGGTTCGAACGCACCACACCGATTCCGAGCGACCGGCCGTTCCTGCGCGAGCATGCCGGCCACAGCGGCGGCATGGTGGTGGGCGACTGCTACACCCGCCTGGATGTGCGCGACGGCGCGCAATTGCGCGAGCTGGCCCAGGCTTATCAATTGACGGTGAACACCTTCGCCCAGGCGGCATGGGCCCTGGTGCTGCGGCGCTTGAGTGGCGATCGCGACGTGCTGTTCGGCGTCACCGTGGCAGGGCGCCCGGTAGAAATGCCCGAGATGCAGCGCACCGTCGGGCTGTTTATCAACAGTATCGCCTTGCGGGTCAAGCTGCCGGAGGACGATCAGCAGTGCAGCGTGCGCCAATGGTTGAGCGGCCTGCTCGACAGCAATATGCAACTGCGCGAGTACGAGTACCTGCCGCTGGTGACCATCCAGGAGCACAGCGAATTGCCGAAAGGCCAGCCGCTGTTCGACAGCCTGTTCGTGTTCGAGAACGCCCCGGTGGAAGTCTCGGTACTGGACCGTGCGCAAAGCCTGAATGCCACCTCGGATTCCGGTCGCACCCACACCAACTTCCCGCTGACGGCCGTGTGCTACCCGGGCGATGACCTGGGCTTGCACCTGTCCTACGACCAGCGTTATTTCGATGAAACCACCGTGCAAGGCATGCTCGCTGAATTCAAGCGGCTGCTGCTGGCGCTGGTGCAGGGCTTCCATGGCGACATGGCCGACTTGCCGCTGATTGGCGAGCAGGAGCGTGAGTTCCTGGTGGACGGCTGCAACCAGAGCGAGCATGAATATCCGCTGGAGCGCAGTTACATCGAGCTGTTCGAAGCCCAGGTGGCACAGCATCCACAGCGGATTGCCGCCAGTTGCCTGGATCAGCAATGGACCTACTCTGAGCTGAACCGGCGCAGTAACCGCCTGGGTCATGCGC
This sequence comes from Pseudomonas sp. 21615526, assembly GCF_013386245.1. Classification (NCBI taxonomy): domain Bacteria; kingdom Pseudomonadati; phylum Pseudomonadota; class Gammaproteobacteria; order Pseudomonadales; family Pseudomonadaceae; genus Pseudomonas; species Pseudomonas sp. 21615526. The sequence goes on from NZ_JACAOM010000051.1 coordinate 22,094, forward strand.
TGATTGCCGCGGGTGTCGGGCTGGATCAACCGGTGGCGTTGCTGGCTGAACGTAATCTGGATTTGCTGGGCATGATCATCGGCAGCTTCAAGGCCGGCGCGGGTTACTTGCCGCTGGATCCGGGGCTGCCGACCCAGCGCTTGAGCCGGATCATCGACCTCAGTCGTACGCCGTTGCTGGTGTGCACCGAGGCTTGTCGGGAACAGGCGGATCTGTTGCTGGAAGAGTTTGCCTGTGGCTCGCGACCGAGGCTGCTGGTGTGGGAGGAGCTGGTGGGTTCAGAGCAGAACCCGGGCATCTACAGCGCGCCGGATAACCTGGCCTACGTGATCTACACCTCGGGCTCCACTGGCCTGCCCAAGGGCGTGATGGTCGAACAGCGCGGCATGCTCAATAACCAGTTGAGCAAGGTGCCGTATCTGCAACTGACTGAGCACGATGTGATCGCCCAGACCGCCTCGCAAAGTTTCGATATCTCGGTGTGGCAGTTCCTTGCGGCGCCGCTGTTCGGGGCGCGGGTGGACATTGTGCCGAATACCATTGCCCATGATCCGCAAGGCTTGCTCGCTCACGTCCAGGCCCAGGGCATTACCGTGCTGGAAAGCGTGCCGTCACTGATCCAGGGCATGCTCGCCCAGGAGCGCATGAGCCTGGATGGCTTGCGCTGGATGCTGCCGACGGGTGAAGCGATGCCGCCGGAACTGGCGCACCAGTGGTTGCTGCGTTATCCGCAGATTGGCCTGGTCAACGCGTATGGCCCGGCGGAATGTTCGGACGACGTGGCGTTCTTCCGCGTCGACCTGGCGTCGACCCGTGGCACTTATCTGCCGATTGGTACGCCGACTGACAACAACCGGTTGTACCTGCTGGACGGCGCGCTGGAATTGGTGCCCCAAGGCGCGGTTGGCGAGTTGTGCGTGGCCGGGACGGGCGTGGGGCGTGGTTATGTCAGCGATCCGCTGCGCACGGCGCAAGCGTTTGTGCCGAATCCATTGGGTGCGGACCGGTTGTATCGAACAGGGGATTTGGCCCGCCGTCGCAGCGACGGTGTGTTGGAGTACGTCGGGCGCATCGACCATCAGGTGAAGATTCGCGGTTACCGGATCGAGCTGGGTGAAATCGAAGCGCGCCTGCATGAGCAGCCTGAAGTGCGGGATGCGGCGGTGGGCGTGCAGGAGGGCGTCAACGGCAAGCATCTGGTGGGCTACCTGGTGGCGGCGGATGCGCAGCTCAACCCGGGTGAGCGCCTCGATCGCATCAAGCAACGCCTGCGGGCCGAGCTGCCGGAATACATGGTGCCGTTGCATTGGTTGTGGCTCGACCGGTTGCCGCTGAACGCCAACGGCAAGCTGGACCGCAAGGCCTTGCCGGCACTGGAGATCGGCCAGTTGCACAGCCAGGAATATCTGGCGCCGCGCAATGAGCTGGAGCAGACGCTGGCCGGGATCTGGGCCGAGGTGCTCAAGGTCGAGCGCGTCGGCGTGCAGGACAACTTCTTCGAACTGGGCGGGCATTCGTTGCTGGCCACGCAGATAGCTTCACGGGTGCAGAAGACGCTGCAGCGGGATGTGCCGTTGCGGGCGATGTTCGAGTGCAGCACGGTGGAGGCGTTGGCGGGGTATATCGACGGGCTGGCGGCGAATGAGATCAGCGCCGAGAAGGTGGATCGGTTGAGTGATTTGATGGCGGAGCTGGAGGGTTTTTAACTCGGATCGCAACGCGCCACTCGTCGGGTGGCGCGGTTGTTAAGGTTCGAACTGTGAATTCTGACAGTAGGCAAGGGGGGCATTTCGGCGTGTGATGGGCAACACCATCACTCGTTGAAATGGAGTTCTATCATGCCCAAGTCATCACCGTTGACCCTTGACCTGCCCAAGCCACAGTTGGTCGAAGCCGAGGGAGAGCCCCGGGTTGACCCGCTCCAGTTGCTGGAGGGGGCTACTGTCCGGGTGTTCTACGAAGGGATGCTCAGCACCGACAGTATTGTGTTGCGCTGGCAGTCGACACCGGGGGAATACGCGCCGATTGCCTCCCAGGATGGCGTCGAAGCGGGCTCGGTCGAGTTCCACGTACCCCCGTATTACGTAGGGCTGCGCATTGATAACTTCGCGCTGTTTTCCTATGTCGTTACCCGCGATGGCGAGGAACATCCTTCCCCCGTTGCCGACGTGTTCATCAAGTTGCCGTCCAATTTGCCGCAACTGCAGATCTTTCAAGCCTCAGGCGGTGTTCTGGACCTGTCCTTGTTGTGCGGTGAAGACCCGGTTCTGCATGTCGACGCCTGGCCGTTCATCGACCCGGTTCAAGTGGCTCAGGTCTATATCGGGGGGATTTACCCTGATGGGTCCAAGGCCAGTCTCTACCCTTATGAAGATGCACCGGTAACAGACGAGGACGTGCGCCACGGCTGGACCCGAAAGTTGTCCCGTGCCGAGCTGGCCACGCTCAAGCATGACAGTGAGCTTTATATTGCGTTCTACGTTGAGTTTTTGCCGCGTGCGGGTTCCAGGCCGGTGTATCGGCTGATTTCTGGTTTGGTGTTGACGTTGCTCATCGAGCCTCATTTGGATCTCGTAGCGCCCACGGTGGTGGAAGCCACGCAAATCACACCTGAAAATCTCGTATTGAATCCGGTCAATACCCAGGACGGTGCGACCATCCGGGTCAGCTATGAGCATATGTGCCCTTGCGACTGGGTTTGCGCCTTCTGGGAAGGGACTGCCGGGGCAGGCACTCCGGTACTCGAGTGCAAGCAGGCCGACAATCGGGACGTTGTTGATTTTAATGTGCCGGCGTCAGCCATCAGCGCCAATTTCAATAAGCAGGTGTCGGTCCGCTACACCGTCCGACGGGAAGGGCAAACCTGGTCGGCGCTGCCGCGACCGGTAAAAATCCTGAATATCTCCGGCCTGCCCAAGCCGCAGGTGGAACAGGCCACGGGCAGTACGCTGGACCTCAATACGTTCCAGGGGGACGCGCAACTGACGGTGGCGGCCTATGCCTACGGCGCCTTGGGGCAGCCCTGCTGGATGTGGGTAACGGGTGAGCGGGAAGATGGCGCGCCTTATCGCTTCGATGTGCTGGACGGCGAGCCGCTCTCCGAGCAATGGCTGCAGGAGGGCGTCAGTACGCTGCTGTCCCGGCGCGACCTGCAAAAACTGGCCGATTGCAGCCGCTTTGACGTGCATTTTGCGGTGAACTTCGATGGCCGGTCCGACAGGGCCAGCGCCGAGCCGTTTCCTGTGCTGCACCTGGATATTCATCAGGAAGACCTGGTCCTGAAACCCTTGACCATTCGGGAGGCCGTGGGCTCGCAGTTGACGGTATGGAATGGCCGTGATGGCGTGACGGCACGGGTGGAATATGACCACATCAGTGCTCATGACGAGATCAGCGTGTGTTGGACACAATCGGACGGTAGTTGCCTGCCGTTGCCACCCAAGCCGGGTAACACTGATCCGAAGTACGTTGACTTCACCATTCCCCGCGAGGCTGTAATCGCTGGAAGCGGCAAAACAGTGCCCGTCAGTTACAGCGTCGCGAGCGCATGCAAGCACGTCACGTCAGCTGACCTGGAGCTACAGATCAGTGTCCCGCAGCGCTTGCCTGCGCCAGAGGTACCGCAGGCCACTCAATTGCCCGGTGGCCAGGGGACACTGGACTTGCGCACCTTTACAGGGGATGCCGAGATTACGCTGCAAGCCTGGTGGTTCATCCTGGCGGGGCAAAAGGGCTGGCTGGAATGTACGGGAACCTTGCTCGACGGGTCGTCCCATACCCTCAAGCTGCTGGTCAATGAGCCGATCACGCAAGAGCAGGCAAACCATGGGTTGTCGCACGTTCTGCCTCGTGAGGAACTGGAAAAGTTTCGCCACAGGTCCGTATTGAACATCGTGTTCAAGGTTACGGCGGACGGCAGCTCCCATGTGAGCGAAGCAATTGTGTTCCCTGTGCTGATGCTGCTGTTGCGCAAGCAGTACAGAGACCTGACGGATTTCAACGATCAGACCTTGGGTTTATGGACCGTAGGGTCAGGCGCACCCGATGCCAGGGATATCAGCATTGAATATATGGGGACGGGACCTGACGGCAAGTCCGATTACGCAGTCAGGAATTTCACATTTACCAATAACAGTTTCGGCCCGATCCTGCAGCGGCGCTTCTTGGATTTGGAGAGCGGTTTTACTTACCGGTTTTCCGTACGGGTTCGACGGTACAGCGTTGCGTTCGCGACGCCCAAGTTATCGTTGCGCAAAGACTCCATTCAACAAACACCGGTGGAAGAGTTGGTTGACCTGAACTGGCATACACTGAGCTTCACCTTTACGCCAGCCATCGCTCCCGTGCTGCTGGAAATCTATAGCCATGAAGGCGCTACGAGCGGCAACGATTGGTACATGGATGATTTCCTGGTAGAGGGGATTTAATCCGCGCTGAAAAGACAATGCCCGCTTCGATGCGGGCATTGTCTTTTCAGGCTAGGGCTGATTATTTCGGACCGAGAATCTTCACCAGCTTATCCGGCGACGGCGCTCCTTGCTGTTGCTGCAATCCACCCTTGTCATCCAGATAGAAAATTGCCGGCGTGGCCGACAACTCCAGCTCGTCCATCAGCTTCATATTCGAATCAAGCTTGGCCTGGATATCCGCCGGGATCTTTTCCAGCGCCTGCAACTTGCTGCCTTTACCGGCCGACTCATGGGCTTCCAAGGCCTGTTGCGGGTCCTTGGCGGCAAACAGCGCGGCCGACTTGCCCGGGCTGTCTTCACGGATAATCCCCACCATGATGTGCCGCAACTGCACCTTGCCCGACTTCACCCACGGCCGTGCCTGTTCCCAGAACATGTTGCAGTACGGGCAGTTTGGGTCGCTGAACAGGTACACGATGCGCGGCGCGTCCTTGTTGCCGTCCTGGATCCAGTTGCTGTGTTCCATCTTGGCCCAGACTTCCTTGGCCATCGGCGCATACACCAGTTTCTCCAGCGGCGCGGTGCTCAGGTCATTGCCGTCGGCGTCGTACAGGTTGCCGGCGATCACGCTTTTGCCGTCTGCGGTCAGGTACAGCGCCATGCCGCGGTTCTGGTATTGCGCCGCATAACCCGTGAGGCCGCTGGGCGCATCGAACTTGCCGATGATCTTGGCCCCCTTGGCTTCGATGTTCTTGATCGGCGCCGGCCAGTCTTCGGCGTGGACCAGGCTGGCGGCCAGGGTCAGGGGCAGGAGTGTCAGCAGGTGGCGGAGGCGGAGCATGGCGAATTCCTTGTGGTGGCCGGCAAGGCCGGTTTGGCGGGGGTCGGCTCGAAGCGCTCCATGGCGCGGGCCAGGCTGGCCTGTGAGAGTTCGCCCAGGTGGCTGTTGATCAGGCGACCATCAGGTTGGTAGAAGAGGGTGGTGGGCAAGGCCATGGAGCCGACGGCCTGGCCCAGGCGGCCGCTGGCGTCGAACAGCACGTTGTCCAGGTTCAGGCCCTGGGTCGCCAGGTAGGTGGCGACGCTTTGCATGCTTTCGGCCTGGTTGACGAACAGGAAGGTCACGTCCGGGCGCTGGCGCTGGGCACTTTCCAGTACCGGCATTTCGCGCCGGCACGGCGGGCACCAGGTGGCCCACAGGTTGATCACCAGCGGGCCGCCCTTGTAGTCGGCCAGTTGCACGGTTTCGCCATTGGCGTTGCGCAGGGCAATGTCCGGCAGGTGCGTGCCTTTTTCGTAGAGGGTCAGGGACAGGCTGGTCAAGGCCCAGAACGCCAGGCCGGTGATCACGCCGGCGCTCAGCGGCTTGCGCAGCAGCGGGCGGCGCCAGCCGTAGATCAGCGCGCCGATGATCAGCACGATCACGCCGGGCCAGGCGAGAAAACCGCCGTCGCGCAGGTCGACGATTTGCAGCGGGTCATTCTGGTAGTACGACCAGTACATCAATACGAAGCTGACGCGTGCGGCGAGCATACCCAGCAGAAACAGGGTGAACAGCACCGACTCGGGGTTCTCGCCGCCGCGCTTGGCCACCCGCCAGCCCACCAGGGTGGCGAGGATCAACGCCGTGATCAGCAGCAAGTGATTCAAGGCGATGGCGAAGGTGCCGATGGTCAGTGTCAGCATCAGAGGGCTTCCCGGGCTTGGGTCCAGCGTTGCAGGAAGGCGGCGGCGTCGACTTCGCCGGTGATGCGCTGGGCGCGGCGCTCTTCACCGTCGGGGCCGATCCAGACGAAGCTCGGCGGGCCGGGGACCTTGTAGCGGCCCAGCAGCTCGCGGCTGGCGGCGTTGTCGGCGGTGACGTCGAGGCGCAGCAGGCGCACATCCTTGAGGGCGTCCAGTACCTCGGGTTTGCCGAACACCTGTTTTTCCATGATCTTGCACGACACGCACCAGTCGGCGTAGTAGTCCACCAGCACCCATTGGCCCTGGGCCTTGGCACTGTCGAGCTGGCTTTGCAGCACGGCCGGGTCGTTGATGGTCATGAAGGCTTCGTGGGCGGTGGGAGCACCGGCTGCCCGCGAGCCGCTGTAGACCTTCAGCGGTTGCCACAGATCGTCGCTGCCGCCGGCCGCGCCGATCACCAATACGCTGCCCCAGAGGCCCAGCACCAGCGAACCGGCACCGAACAGCATGGCGGTACGCCCGAAATCGTGGGCCAGGCGCCAGCCGCAGTAGGCCATGACCAGCGCCAGCACACCCCACAAGCCGAGCCACAGGGTTTCACCGACCACCGGGCGAATCATCAGCACGGCGGTGGCGAGGAACAGGAAGCCGAAGATGCCCTTGAGGATGTTCATCCAGGTGCCAGGCTTGGGCAGGAAGCGGTTGCCCACGGTCACCAGCAGCAAAAGCGGCACACCGATGCCTATGCCCATGGCAAACAGGATCAGGCCGCCGTGCAAGGCGTTGCCGCTTTGGGCGATGTACAGCAGCGCGCCGGCCAGGGGCGCGGTCATGCACGGGCCCACCAGCAAGCCGGACAGGGCGCCGAGCACGCCGGCGCCTACCAGGCTGCCGCCGCTTTGGTTGCGGCTGACGTTGTCCAGGCGATCGCGCAGGAAGGCCGGCAGTTGCAGTTCAAAGAAGCCGAACATCGGCAGGGCGAGAATCACAAACAACGCAGCGAAGCTGCCGAGGATCCACGGGGTTTGCAGCAGGGCGGCGAGGTTGCCGCCGAGCAGCGCAGCCAATACACCGAGCGCGGCATACACCAGCGCCATGCACACCACGTAGCTGGCGGCCAGGGCAAAGCCGCGCCGTGGGCTGGCGCCGCTGCCGACCACAAGGCCGGCGAGGATCGGCAACATCGGCAGGGAACACGGGGCGAAGGCCAGCAGCAGGCCCAGGCCGAAGAACACCAGCAGGCTCCAGCCCAGGCTGCGTTGTTGCAGGCCGCTGGCCAGGCTTTGGTCCTGGGCCTGGCCGGTGGCGGCGACGGCAGGGTTGCCGCCCAGGTCCACGGTGATCGATTGCGGCGGGTAGCACAGGCCTGCATCGGCGCAGCCTTGCCAGCCGAGTTTGACCTGGCCGGTGGCGCCAGCGGGAATCTTCACTTCCAGGCCCTGGCGATAGACTTGCTGCTCGCCGAAGAACTCGTCGCTGTGGGCTTCGCCCTGGGGCAACGTCGGCTTTTCGGCCAGGCCATCGAATTTCATGCGCTGCTGGTACAGGTAGTAACCGTCGGCAATCTGCCAATACAACTGGGTTTCGCCGGAGGCCAGACGCTCGGAGGTAAAGGTGAAGGCTTTGCCTACCGGGAGGAAGTCGGGTTTGGTCTCGAATGGATTGTTGCCAGGCGCGGCCTGGGCGAATCCAGCAAACACTACCAGCAGAAAGATAAACAGATGCCGCATGATCAAGCCTTAGTTCGAAGCAAGTGGGACACACAATGTGTGGCGTTGATTAACCGATGATTAACCGGGCTATCCTAGAAAGAAGGGATTATCCGGGATTCTTGGCGTTGGCGGCATAATGCACGCTTAATCCACTGCCTTTTTAATCACCCTCACATTTTGCAAAGGGTTCACCATGCACGTACTGGTCTGTGAAGACGACGAGCTGATCGCCAGCGGTATTGTTGCCGGGCTCAGCGCCCAGGGCCTGACGGTCGAGCGCGTCGGCACGGCTGCGGCTGCCCGGGCGATGCTCAAGGTGGCGGAATTCGACGTGATGGTACTCGACCTCGGCCTACCGGATGAAGACGGCTTGAAGCTGTTGCAGCAACTGCGCAGCCAGGGCCTGGAGATTCCAGTGCTGATCCTGACCGCACGGGATTCGGTGACCAACCGCGTCGACGGCCTGCAGGCCGGTGCCGACGACTACCTGCTCAAACCCTTCGACCTGCGCGAACTCGCCGCACGCCTGCACACCCTGTTGCGCCGGGTGGCTGGGCGCAGCGTCAACCTGATCGAGCACGGGCGCCTGACCTACAACCCCAGCAGCCGCGAAACGTTGCTGGGCGGTGAGTCGGTGGACCTGTCCCGCCGCGAGCAGGCGCTGTTGCAGGCCCTGTTGCAGAACCGCGGCCGGGTGCTCTCCAGCGAGCAGCTCAAGGACAGCGTCTACGGCCTGAACGACGAACTGGAAAGCAACGCCCTCAACGTGCACATCCACCACCTGCGGCGCAAACTCGGCAACGGCATTGTCGAAACCGTGCGCGGCCTGGGCTATCGCCTGGGCCCGGCTGACGGTGGAGAGGACGCTTCGTGATGAGCCTGCGCCTGCGGCTGACCTTCAAGCTCGGCGCAGCTTTCGTGCTGATCTGGGTCCTGGCCGCCGCGTGGATGCTCAACGACCTGCGCAACCAGATGATGTTTTCCCTCGACCAGCGCCTGGTGGCGTCGGCACGCATGGTGGCGGGCCTGATGGAGCAGATGCCCGGCCTTTCCAGCACGGGGGAGGGCGCGCACTTCAGCGCCGAACAATTGAATGTGCCAGGCGGTATGGCGTGCCAGGTCAGTTCCTTGCGCGGCGTGGTTTTGGCCCGCAGCCACACCACGCCGGACCAGGGCCTGGAGTCGCGCAAGAGCGGCTTTCGCGACCAGATGATTGATGGCGTGGGCTGGCGCAGCTTTACCCTGTCCCGTGGCGATTTGTTTATCACCACCGCCGACCGGCAGGTGGAGCGTGAAGCGTTGAACCTGTCGATCCTGCTGGCCGCCTCGGTGCCGGTGGGCGTGGCATTGTTGGGCTGCCTGTGCCTGTTGTGGCTGGGGATCGGCCAGAGCCTGTTGCCGCTCAACCGCATGCGTGACGCCTTGATGCGCCGCAGTGCCGACTCCCTCGAACCGTTGCAGATCAGCCCGCTGCCCAGCGAACTCAAGCCACTGCTCGACACCCAGAACCAGTTGCTGCAGCGCATCGCCAAGACCATCGAACGCGAACGCCGCTTGACCGGTGACGCGGCCCACGAACTGCGCAGCCCGTTGACCGCGATCAAGACCCACCTGCAAGTGGCGCGCATGACCGAAGGCGCCGCCCGTGACCAGTCCCTGGCCCATGCTGAAGAGGGCGCCGACCGCTTGCACCGCACCCTTGAGCAGTTGCTGCTGCTGGCGCGGGTCGAAGGCAGCCTGTCGTTTGATGACGGCCTGCAATCGAGTGCCGAGCAAGTTGCGCAACTGGCGATCCAGGATGCCAACGGCGGCGACAATCAGCGTATTGACCTGATCCTGGCAGACGGTTTGTCCGAAAAACCTTTGGAAATGCCGGTGGGCCTGGCCGTCGCGGCCCTGCGCAACCTGCTGGACAACGCGTTGCGCCACACCCCGGCCGATACCCGGGTGGAGCTGAGTGTGTCCAGCGCTGGCGACAATGTGGTGTTCCGGGTGCGTGACCATGGCGCGCCGATTTCCAGCGAAGACTTGCAACACTTGACCCAGCGCTTCTGGCGCAACGGCAATAGCCCGGGTTGCGGCCTGGGGTTGGCGATCGTCCAGGCCATCGTGCAGCGCTGCTCGTGCTCCCTGAAATTCGACAGCCAGGCCGATGGCATGCGCGTCGACCTGGGCATGCCGTTGCGGCGCTGAAACCTTCTTTTCACAGCACACATAGCTACCGCCATCCTCAAGCGCAACGCTTCAGGATGGCGGTAATTTTTTTGTGTTTGAACCGGCTGAATGACTCGGCCTGTGTTGAAAAGGACAGCCCCTATGTTGGTTATCGATTCCACGTATCCCGCAAACGACTTCAATGAGCGCAATGGCCAGGCCGTGCGCCAGGTGATTGTGCATTACACCGCCGCGCCCTTTGCCTCGTCATTGCGTGCACTGACCCGCGACGGTTTCAGTGCCCACTACCTGTTGGCCGACCCCCATGACGCCAGCTACCGTGCCGCCGGCTATGACGAGTTGCGGGTATTTCGCCTGGTGGACGAAGCGCAACGCGCCTGGCACGCCGGCACCAGCCACTGGGCCGGGCGCGATAACCTCAACAGCCGCTCCATCGGCATTGAAATCGTCAACCAGGCCCGGGATGACGCCGGTGTGTTGACCTTCCCGGCGTATGGCGCAGAGCAGATTGACGTGTTGATCGCCTTGATTCGTGACATTCAGGTGCGTTACCCGGCGATCGGTCCTACCGACATCCTCGGGCATTCCGACATTGCCTATTGGCGCAAGAGCGACCCCGGCCCCCGCTTGCCATGGCGCTGCCTGTTCGAGGCGGGCGTGGGGGCCTGGTATGAAGAGGTGGCCAAGATGGCCTATCAACGTCGGTTCGACATCGGCCTGCCGCCAGAGGTTGAGGTAGAGCGGGCGTTCCAGCGCTACGGTTATGCCCCGGCGAAAAATCGCCTGGGTTTCCAGCAACGTGTCCGTGCGTTCCAGATGCATTTTCGGCCCTCTGACTACAGTGGGCGGCTGGATGCGCAGACCTGCGCGATCCTGTATGCGTTGAATGAAAAATACACCGGGGTGGCCGGGTAAATCCGCTAAAGCTGTTTTTAACGACCACAGGTGTAAATCCTCCCTTCGCTGATGCGTTTCCAGAACAGGAAATCCGTGCGCGGCCCTTGGGCCTGGCGCCAACGGGTGGGCAGTTTGGTCACCATCATCAGCGTATTGAGGGATCGAGAGATGTCAGTCGCTACCAGCCGTATCGAAGAGACCCAGGCGGTCCCTGCGGAAACGCTTTACCAGTTCGATGAAACCCCGCTGCTGGCCCGCCAGCGCCAGCAGGAATCCAATGCCCGCAGCTACCCACGGCGCATTCCCCTGGCGCTCAAGCGCGCCCGAGGGATCTATGTCGAGGACGTCGAAGGCCGCAGCTTTATCGATTGCCTGGCCGGTGCCGGCACCCTGGCGCTGGGGCACAACCACCCGGTGGTGATCGATGCCATTCGCCAGGTGCTGAGCGATGAATTGCCGTTGCACACCCTGGACCTGACCACGCCGGTCAAGGACCAGTTCGTGCAGGACCTGTTCGGCCTGCTGCCGCCGGCGCTGGCGCGGGAAGCCAAGATCCAGTTCTGCGGCCCCACCGGCACCGATGCGGTGGAAGCCGCGCTGAAACTGGTGCGCACCGCCACCGGGCGGAGCACGGTGTTGTCATTCCAGGGCGGTTATCACGGCATGAGCCAAGGCGCCCTGAGCCTGATGGGCAGCCTGGGGCCGAAGAAGCCACTGGGCGCGTTGCTCGGCAATGGCGTGCAATTCCTGCCATTCCCGTACGACTACCGTTGCCCGTTCGGGCTGGGCGGCGCGGAAGGGGTCAAGGTCAACCTGCATTATCTGGAAAACCTGCTCAACGATCCCGAGGCCGGTGTATTGCTGCCGGCGGCGGTGATCGTCGAGGTGGTGCAAGGCGAGGGCGGCGTGATCCCGGCTGATCTCGACTGGCTGCGCGGCCTGCGGCGCATTACCGAGCAGGCTGGCGTGGCGCTGATTGTCGACGAAATCCAGAGCGGCTTTGGTCGCACCGGCAAGATGTTTGCCTTCGAACATGCCGGCATTGTCCCGGACGTGGTCGTGCTGTCCAAAGCCATCGGCGGCAGCCTGCCACTGGCGGTGGTGGTGTATCGCGACTGGCTCGACACCTGGTTGCCGGGCGCCCATGCCGGGACCTTCCGTGGCAATCAGATGGCCATGGCGGCCGGCTCGGCGGTGATGCGTTACCTCAAGGACCACGACATTCCCGCCCACGCAGCCACCATGGGCGAGCGCCTCGGCGAACACCTGCGCATCCTGCAGCGCGACTTCCCGCAGTTGGGAGACATTCGTGGCCGTGGGCTGATGCTCGGTGTGGAACTGGTGGACCCCGCCGGTGCGCCTGATGCCCAGGGCCACCCGCCGGTGCATCGCCAACTGGCGCCGCTGGTGCAGCGTGAATGCCTCAAGCGCGGGTTGATTCTCGAACTGGGCGGGCGACACGGCAGCGTCGTGCGTTTCCTGCCGCCGCTGGTGATTACTGCCGCAGAAATCGACCGTGTGGCCGAGATTTTTGGTCGCGCCCTGGCGGCGTCAGTCACCAGCCTCTAATTTTTTATCGGGCTGGCACGTTCCTTCTTACATCAGCTGTGCGTGGTGCGCAGCCAGCCTTACACCGACGGAGAACAGCAATGACCTCAGTATTCGACCGCGAAGACATCCTGTTTCAGGTAGTGGTCAACCATGAAGAACAATATTCCATCTGGCCCGACTACAAGGCCGTGCCGGAAGGCTGGCGCACCGTGGGCAAGAGCGGGATGAAGAAAGAGTGCCTGGCCTACATCGAAGAAGTGTGGACCGACATGCGTCCGCTGAGCCTGCGCCAGAAGATGGATAGCCAGGCGCTGGCTGGCTGACCCGGACCTCGGGCATAACACCGACTCAAATGTGGGAGCGGGCTTGCTCGCGAAGGCGTTGTTTCAGTCACCGTATGTGTTGACTGTCACACCGCATTCGCGAGCAAGCCCGCTCCCACATTTACTGTGTTTCGCCGGTGAGAGGCGCGTTACAGCGCCTTGATCACCTGATCCACATTGCCTTCCAGTTCCGCCACCGGGTCGGCGCCATCGGTGCCCAGCACCAGCAACTTCGCCCCGCCCGCCGTGACCGCCGCCTGCACTGCATCGCTTGGCTTGCGGTGATGCAGCACCACGGCCACCTCATTCTCCTTCAAGCCTTCGCTCAGTTGCTGCAACGCCTCGGGTGTCCACTCGGTATCCGCCCTTGCATCGGTGCTGACCAGCTCCAGGTTCAAGCCACTGACGAGATAACCAAAGTGATCGCTCAAGCTGGCCACCGTCAGGTTATCGGCCTTGGCCAGTCGCGCTTCGCTGTCGGCGGTGAGCTTGAGCAGGCGTTGCTTGAGCGCGGCCAGGTTGGCTTCGATCTGCGGCTTGGCCTCGGGCGCCAGGCGGCTCAGGTCGGCGGCTATCACATCGGCCATGCGCCCCATGTTGTTGCTGGATTGCCACGGCTGGCTGTTCAGGCCGTCGGTGGCGCCCGGCTGCACGGCAATCCCCGGCAAGCCGCCGTCCACCGGGCGCGCGGCGTCGACTTCGACGATGCGGATATTGCTGCGCCGGGCCACCGGGTACAGCGGGTCGTCGGGCCACAGCGAGCGCAGGCCGATGGCCGCATCGGCGTCCAGCGCCAGAGTGTTCAGCGCCTGCGCGCCGCGTCCGGTGAAATAGGCGACTTGCCGCGATCCGGGCAGGTTGGCCGGTGCCGCGCGCTCAAGCTGTACGTCAGTGCCTTTGAGCAACACCTGCGCCAAGCCATAGGTGATCGGCAAGGCGGCGAGGACTTTTACCGGTTTTTTCGCCTTGGCCTGGTTCAAGGCAGCATGGCCAACGCCTTGGTTGGCGGTGATCTGTAGCGGCTTGACGCCGTCGGCGGCGAATGCCGGTGTGGCAATGGCCAGGGCCAGAAGCAGTGGTCGAAACATCGGGCGCATTATCCAAGATTCCCTTTCAGGCTGGGGACCGTGCCGCGGGCGATGGCGGCGAGGGCGAAGGCGATACCGGCTACCAGGATGATCGCGGCACCGGACGGAATCGGCAGGTCGAAGATGATCGGCAGCAGGATCCCGCACAGGGTGCTGACGGTGGCGATCACCACCGAGATCCAGAAGAAGCCCTTGAGCGACTGGCTCAACAGGCGTGCGGCGGCCGCCGGAATCACCAGCAACGCACCCACCAGGATCGCGCCGATGACCTTGACCGCCGCCACGGTGATCAGGGTCACCAGGATCACGAACAGGTAGTCCAGGGTCTTCACCGCCACCCCGCGCACCGCCGCCAACTGCGGGTTGAAGCTGGCGAGCATGATGCGGTTGTACAGTGGCAGGGCCAGGGCCATCACCAGCGCGCCGACAATCGCCAGCACCAACAGGTCATTGCCGTTGACGGTCAGCACCGAGCCGAACAGCACGTTTTCGAGAATGTGCACGTTGATCTTGCCCGCCAGAATCAGCAGCAGGCTCGCGCCCAGGGCCAGGGACACCGAGAGGAATACGCCGATCAGCGTGTCCGGCGCCAGGCCGGTGCGGTTGCGCAAGTAGTTGAGCAGGATCCCGAACAGCAGGCAGTAGCCGAACAGGCTGCCGTAAGGCCCGGTATACGGTTCCCCCAGCAGAATGCCCACGGCCACGCCGGTCAGTGCGGCATGGCCCACGGCTTCGGAAAAGAACGCAAAGCGCTTGACCACCACCAGGGTGCCCAAACCACCCAGCACCGGGCCGATCAGCAGGCCGGCGAGCAGGGCGTTGACTACAAATCCATAGGCCAGCGCTTCCGGCAGATACCCGGAAGACGCCCAGCCCTGGACCATCAGACGAAAGGCTTCATAGCTCATAAGGCCGGGCTCCGTGGGTGGGTGGAGAACAGGGTCAGCAGGCGGTCCGGGGTCAGTGCCTCTTTCGGCGTGGCGTCGAACAGCACACGGCGGTTCAGGCCGGTGACGCGATCGGCCAGGCGGCCGACGGCTTCCAGGTCGTGTTCGATCCACAGCACGGTGATCCCGGCCCGGCGCCAGTCGTTCAGCAGCCGCTCGAACACCTGGATCCCGGCTTCGTCCAGCGCCGACATCGGTTCGTCCAGCACCAGCAATTGCGGTGCCGGGATCAAGCCCTGGGCCAACAGCACCCGCTGGCGTTCACCGCCAGACAGCGCACCCATGCGCCGCTTGCGCTTGTCCTGCATGCCGACCCGTTCCAGTGCGTCGCCAATCGCGGCGGCGTAATGTTTGGACAGCCCGAGAAACGCCGGACGCCGCTGGCACATCGCGGCCATGAAATCGTCGACGGTCATCGGCAAGCCCCGGTCGAACTCCAGCGCCTGGGGCACGTAGCCGATGGTGCCGGGTGCATCCGGCCAATGCAGGCTCAACTGGCCCTGGTGCGGCGTTTGCCCCAGCAGGGTCTTGATCAGCGAGCTTTTGCCGCCGCCGTTGGGGCCCACCAGCGCATGGATGCTGCCGGGCTGCACCTGGAAACTCACTGCATCGAGGATCACCGTACGGCCCAGGGTCAGCGCGACGTTATCGAAGTCGACGGTCGGGCCAACGCTGGCCACACTCAGGTGTTCAGCCGCCGTCATGCCCCGGACTCCTGAATCGCCCGCACCACGGTGTTGAGGTTGCCGGTCATTTCCACTTCGTATTTTTCCGCGCTGTAGTCGCCATAGGAAATATGCGACAGCGGGTACAGCTTCACCCCGGATTCACGCTGGATGGTGTCGACGTAGCTGGACGGGAAATCCATCTCCGAGAAGATCACTTTCACGTCCAGTTCCCGCAGTTGGTCGATGGTTTTCTTCAACTGGCTGGGGCTCGGCTCGATGCCGTGGGCCGGTTCCACCACGGCGGTGACTTCCAGGCCGAATTCCCGCAGCAGGTAGTCATACGCCGCATGCACGGTGGCTACCCGCAGGTCGGGGTTGGGCGCGCTGGTGAGCTTGGCCAGGGCGTCGGCGCGCATCTGGCGCAGGCGCTTGCCGTAGGCGCGGGCGTTCTGGGTGTAGGTCTTGGCGTTGTCCGGGTCGAGTTTGCCCAGTTCCCGGGCAATGTTGTTCACCTGGGCAATCGAGGCGCTGATGGACAGGAAGGTGTGCGGGTTGACCACCTTGCCCGCACCGCGCGCAGCGTTGCCGGTGGCGGCCAGCAGCGGCACGTTGGCGTTGGCCTCGATCACCGGGATGTCCGGGCGCTCGCTGGTGGCGATCATGCGGTCGGCGAAATCGTCATGGCCGACGCCGTTGAGCACGATCACATCAAGGGTGCCGATGCGTTTGATGTCTTCGGCGCGGGGTTCGTAGGCATGGGGATTGAAACCGGCCGGGATCAGCGGGACAACTTCAGCCTTGTCGCCGACGATATTGGCGACGTAGCTGTAATACGGGTGCAGGGTGATGCCGATGCGCAGGCGTTTTGCCGGGTCGGCACTGGCGAACGGGGCCAGCAGCACGGTGATCAGGCCGACCAGCACCAGACGTAATAATGGAGATGAAATAGACATGGTCTTCTCTCGGCTGCAACGTGAATTCAGTGACGATGCTGGCGGGTGACACCGGCATCGAATTGCGCGACTACCTGCTGCCAGCCCGCGCTGATCAGCGCCTGGTCAGTGAGGTCGGTGGGGGCGGTGAGGTGGGCGCTGCGGTTGAACCAGATATCCGGCTCGGCGCCGCGGATGCGCATCAACAGCGAACCGCTGAGGTCCGGCGTCTGGCTCAGGCCCAGATAGGCCGCGTCCAGCAACTGCCAGCGGTGGTCGCCACGGCTCACCGAACTGGCGTCCTGGGCGAAGGGCGCGAAGCCCTCTTCGGCCAGCTGTTCAGGCGTCGGCAGGGCGCTGTGTTCCTCCTGCAGCAAGTGGATTTCATCCAGGGTCACCCGCAGGTCGGCATAGATGCCTTGCTCGGCGGCGCTGAGGTCGCGGCGGGCGTCCAGTTGGTGGCTGGGCACGGCGGCGATCTCCTGGCTTTCACCGCGCAAGGCCACCACCGTGCCGGCAACGGCGAGGATGATCAGGCACAACAGCAGGACATACAGGGTTTCGTGCCCGGCACCGGCCGGGCGCACGACTTGGGTTGTACGGCTCATTGGGGCTGGATATCCGCTTGGTCGATTTCCACCACGTGGCCGGGGCCGGCATCAAACAACACGTAGAACTCGGCGGAGGGTTTCTTGAAGGTCAGCTTCGAGTCTTCTCCCAGCTTGCCTGGCACCAGGATGGTCTCGTCGTAGCCGATCACATCCAGGGTCACGCCGGGGGCACCGCTGCCATCAGAGAAACCGCCGGTGCACTGGATCTGCTCGCCGGCGATTTCCTTGCATTCGCACATCGGGTTGTGGGCGAGGGCGGCGGTACTGAAACCGGCGCCGAGGATCAGCACGCCACAGGCGCGGGCCAATTGCTGCAAGGTCATGGTTTAACTCCTCGTTTTTTCAGCCAGTCGATGGTGGCCGGCGAAGCCTGGCTCAAGGGAATGGAGGCCTGGTGCATGGCGCCGTCCCAGCCTTCCATGGTGATCCACACTTCGGCGTCCAGCGGGGTGCGCTCAGGGATCGGCAACGCGGCGCCCATGCGGTATGGGGTGCCGAAGAAAATCACCCCGGCCGCCCGCAGGCTGCGGGGCTTGCCGATACGCAGGTAGGTCGCCTTGACCTGGTCGATGCACGTGGCACACAGGGCAGCGTTGAAGGATTTCATCGGGCCTGCCGGGTCCGGGCGCGGCGGCTCGTTGCGTAGTTCGGCGAGCTTCAGGCTCCAGGGGCCGACCTGTACTTCGCCGATCTCCCGTTCACCCAGGCCGCTGTCGCCGCGAAACAGTGCCGCGTCGGCAAAGTACTTGGGCATGAAGCCCAGGGGCACCAGCAACAGCAGGATATTGATGTGGAAGCGCCATTTGAGCCAGAAGGCCCGCAGGGGCGAGGGGGGTTGAACCGTCATGGCCTTGTTCATGGGTTGGCCTCCGTGGTCTCAGCCTGCAAGGCCTGGGTTTTCGCCGGTTGACGGGCTGCCTTGGCTTCGCGTTTCAGCGCATTGAGGGTGGCCAGGGCCGTGCGTTTGGTCCAGATCAGCAAGCCGCTCAAGACCATCATGCTCAGCACCAGGCCGAAGAAGGCCCAGATCAGCTTGATCCAGATCCCGCCAAAGTCCCCGGTGTGCAACGGGCGCATGGATTCGGTGACGAACTCCAGGGCCGAACGGTCGGACAGCAGGTGCGAGGCGGCGATTTCGCCGTTGTACGGGTTGATTTCCGCGGTCTGGAACATCAGCGGGTACCAGCCACGCCCGCCGATGCGCAGGTGGCTGTAGGCGTTGCTGGGCAGGCTCACGAAGCTGGCCTCAAGCCCGGGAATGCGCTGGGTGGCGATGTTGATCGCCTCGTCCAGGGGAATCATGGGCGCCGGTACGCCCGGGGCGGACATCGGCACTTTGTCGCGGGCAATCGCCGGGACGATCGGCTCGCTGGAAATGGTGATCTGGTTATCACCCAGGATCGCCTGGATCAGGAACCAGGTGCCTGTGATGGAAATCACCGCGATAAACCAGATCGACCAGATGCCGCTCAACCGGTGGAAGTCGCCCCAGAAAATCCGCGCACCGTGACGAATGCGCAGGGTCGGCCTGAAAAAACCTTTCCAGAAACGCTTGTAGACCACGAGGCCGGTGACCAGCGAAGCCAGCAGCGGCAAGCCCAGCAGGGAGACGAGGTACCAGCCCCAGCTGTAGCCATTGGTGAAAGGCACCAGCCACCAGCCATGCAGGGCACGGGTAAATTGCTGGAAGTTGAACGATGGGCTGATGCCCTGGATCACCCCGGTGTATGGGTTGACGTAGACCTCCAGCGAGCGCCCGTCGGGGTAGCTGAGGTCGGCGCTGAGGGCGAAGTGCGATTCGTCCGGGCGGCTCAGGGATTCGACGATCACCTGGGGTTCGGCGCGCTTGATGGCGCCGATCACCTGGTCGTAGGTGAGCGGTTCGGCATCGTCCGACGGCTTGCTGGCGCGGATGTCCGGGTTGGCCAGCCAGACGATCTCCTGGCTGACCACCGCCAGGGTGCCGGTGACACAGACGATCAGCACAAAGAACCAGATGGGCAATGCCAGCCAGCTGTGCACGAGAAACCAGAGTTTTGAGCGTGACTTCTTCGACATGTGAATGAGGGTCTTGATCGGAGGGAGGCGGTAAAGGCCCGGAAAACGCCACCCGTAGCTTTTGCTGACGCGAGCGGCTGTATCTAAGTTAAGACGGATGAGAAACACAAAACCCTAAGGCGGATATGAAAGTAAATGTTTCAGATACGCATTCATGCAACACGAAACATGTTCCGA
Organism: Pseudomonas sp. 21615526; assembly: GCF_013386245.1. Taxonomy (NCBI): domain Bacteria; kingdom Pseudomonadati; phylum Pseudomonadota; class Gammaproteobacteria; order Pseudomonadales; family Pseudomonadaceae; genus Pseudomonas; species Pseudomonas sp. 21615526. Next base: position 41,328 of record NZ_JACAOM010000051.1, read on the forward strand.
GCCATCACCAAGGCGGGATTGATGGGGCGGGGGCGCTGCCTATGATGGGGGCATACCGTTGAGCGAGCCCCATAATGACTTCTGCCAGAACCCTCTACGACAAACACATCGATTCCCACACGGTGTGCCGCCTGGATGACCAGGGCCATGTGCTGCTGTACATCGACCGCCAGGTGATCAATGAATACACCAGCCCGCAAGCTTTCAGCGGCTTGCGCGAGGCGGGCCGTGGTGTGTGGCGGCCCGGTACGGCGCTGGCGGTGGTCGACCATGTGAACCCCACCACGCCCAAGCGCATCGCGACCATGCCGGATGCGGGCGGTGCGCGCCAGGTGTCGTACCTGGCGGAAAACTGCCGGGATTTCGGGATCGAGCTGTTGGATATCCTCGACAAGCGCCAGGGCATCGAACACGTGATCGCCCCGGAACAGGGTTTTATCCTGCCGGGCATGGTAATCGCCGCCGGCGACAGCCACACCACCACCTACGGTGCCTTGGGCGCGTTCGGCTTTGGCATTGGCACCTCGGAAATCGAGCATTTGCTGGCCTCGCAAACCCTGGTCTACAAGCGTCTGAAAAGCCTGCGTGTGACCGTGGACGGCGAACTGGCCCGTGGGCTGACCTCCAAGGACGTGATCATGGCGCTGATCGGCAAGATCGGTGCCTCGGGTGCCACCGGCTACGCCATTGAGTTTTGTGGGTCGACCATCGATGCCTTGAGCGTCGAGGCGCGCATGACCATTTGCAACATGGCGGTGGAAGCCGGCGCACGTGGAGCGTTCATGGCGCCGGATGAAAAAGTCTTCGCCTACCTCAAGGGCAAGCCACGCGCGCCGAAGGGCGAGTTGTGGGAACGCGCCCTGGTGGGCTGGCGCCAACTGCACTCGGATGCCGACGCGGTGTTCGACCTCGAAGTGCAGCTGGATGCCAGCGCCCTTGAGCCGATGGTCACCTGGGGCACCAGCCCCGACCAGGCCGCCCCCATCGGCGCCCGCGTGCCGGACCCGCAAGACATCAGCGACCTGATCCTGCGCCAGGACATGCGCCGCGCCTTGAACTACATGGGCCTGGAAGCGGGCATGCCGTTGAGCGACATTGTGATCAGCCACGCGTTTATCGGCTCCTGCACCAACGCCCGCATCGAAGACCTGCGCGACGCCGCCAGCGTGGTGCGCGGCAAGCACGTGGCCGACCATGTGCGGGCGATGATCGTGCCGGGCTCCACCGAAGTGCGTGACCAGGCCGAAGCCGAAGGCCTTGCCGCGATCTTTATCGACGCCGGGTTTGAATGGCGCCAGTCGGGCTGCTCGATGTGCCTGGCGATGAACGACGACGTGCTGGAGCCGGGCGACCGCTGCGCCTCCAGCACCAACCGCAATTTCGAAGGCCGCCAGGGCGCGGGTGCCCGCACGCACCTGATGAGCCCGGCCATGGTCGCCGCTGCGGCCATCACTGGCCGGCTGACGGATATTCGCCACTTTGGAGACCGCACATGAGCTTGCAACCCTTCACTCGGATCACCGGCAAGGCGGCGCCGATGCTGGCGGCCAATATCGACACCGACGTGATCATGCCCAAGCAGTTTCTCAAGGGCATCGACCGCAACGGGCTGGACCGCGGGTTGTTCTTTGATTTGCGCTTTTTGCCCTCGGGTGAGCCTGACCCGCAGTTTGTGCTGAACCAGCCGGCCTGGCAGGGCGCGAGCTTTATGGTAGTGGGGCCGAACTTCGGCTGTGGTTCCAGCCGGGAGCATGCGGTGTGGGGCCTGAAGCAGATGGGCATCCGCGCGTTGATCGGCAGCAGCTTTGCGGGGATTTTCTATGACAACTGCCAGCGTAACGGGGTGTTGTTGATCACGCTGGAGGAGGCGGTGTTGCAGCGGTTGGGGCAGATGGTGAGTCAGCCTGAGCAGGCGCAGATCAGTGTGGACCTTGAGGCGCAGGAGATTCTTTTGGCGGACGGGCAGGTGATTGCGTTCCAGATCGATACGTTGCGCAAGACTGCGTTGTTGTTGGGGTTGGATGCTATTGGCACGACGTTGCAGCGCAGTGAGCAGATCAAGGCGTTTGAGCGTGAGCATTTGGCGGCCAATCCCTGGCTCGGGTGATGGGGCTGTAGTTGCAGGTTGGCTGCTCTGCACTGCCTGCGTTCGGCCTCGGGCTGGATGGGGCAGTCAGATCAAAATCAAGAGCACAGCGGCCTC